>PWHM01000077.1 GCA_003554915.1 Candidatus Nealsoniibacteriota bacterium | reverse complement strand
TGAGGGCAGCACTGATGATCTTGTCCATATTGGCAGTCTCAGAGTTGACCAGCCGGTTGATCCGGTTACGCATACCCCGCATGATGCGGATATCCTCAAAGGCGAAAAGGCCATTTATCGCGGATACTGCCCGCAGAAAGTCACTTATACTCTCCGCATCCTTTGCGTACACCCGGGGAGAATCGTCATTGCTCGTCACAGACGCCTCTATACCCAGCTTAACCATTATCCGCCTGAGGTAGTTGGCATGATGCAGACTACCCGGACGGATCTCAAGATGGTACCCCGAACGCGGGTCGGTAATGGATCCTCCGGCCAAAAAGCAGGCCCGCAAGTACGCCTTGGCTGCATCGTCATCCCCAAGAAACTCCCGGTCCGGAGTCAATCTGACGTCATCGCCGGTTTCCCACCGCCACAACCCGAGTTCTTGTAGCACCCGGGACAACCTGTCACCACCGCTGACCCGAACCAAAAAAGCACTACCCTTGCTGAGCCGCATCCGTTTTCTGGCCAGCATTTGAGGTCGCAGGGAGTAAAGCTCGCGCCACAGATTAAATATCCTCCGGGCAGTTGGAGGGTGAGTGCTGGCAAAATGCAGGCTCATTTCATCATCTCTAATGTACAAAGAACCAGCTGCGTAAGCAAATGCGGTAATTTCTGCCACCCGCAGGGACCGCTGTTGCGGCAGGTTGCTTTTGGCAAGCTCATCCTTTATCCGCCGGGAAAAGGAATCCCTTTTTGCTACGCTCTTGTCTTTACTAATGACAACCCACTCCCTGTGTGTTCCCCTTCTTACTCGCTGTCGATATCCCGGTGTTCCACCACTACCCTATAGTCATCGTCCCGCAAAGACTCTCCCAGCCTGCGGGCAATTATTACAGATCGGTGACGCCCCCCCGTACAACCAACAGCCAGCACCAGCTGCGTCTTACCTTCCCGCTCGTAATGGGGCAAGAGGAAGCCCACGAACTTCTCAAACCGCGAGAAAAACTCTCTGGTAACCGGATCTCCCCAGACGTAGTCGGCAACGCGATGGTCCAGGCCAGTCAGAGGCCGGAGCGTATCCACATAATGTGGATTGCTCAAAAAGCGCACGTCAAACACCAGATCGGCTGCTCTGGGTGCACCGTTTTTAAAACCAAAAGAAACTACCGAAATCAGCAAGGGTGAAGAATGTCGCGTATCGCCGAACAGCTGAAAAAGCCGCCCCCGCAGCCCTGCTGGATCCAGCTCGGAGGTATCGATAACATGCTGCGCTCGCTGACGCAGCGGCTCCAGCAGCGAACGCTCCTGAGAAATGACCTCGAGCATGTTACCTTCACCGGCCAGCGGGTGTCGACGACGTGTCTCTTTGAAACGGTCAATCAGGACATCCTCACTCGCCTGCAGAAACAGGACTGTAACATCGCGGTAAGCCTGTTCCAGGTAATCGATGGATTCCAGTGCTGCATCAAAAAACGCTCCCCCACGAATATCAATCACCAGCGCCACTTTATCCACAAAGTTACCAGGCTGCGTGAGGAGTCCGGCAAATCTGGGCATAAGGGTGGGGGGCAAATTATCGATGCAGAAGAAATCCATATCCTCCAGACTGCGCAGGGCCACCGTCTTGCCGGCCCCTGACAACCCAGTTATTATGACAAACCTTACTGTCTGCATAGTTTCTACCGCTCCCCCTGCTCGCTACCGATACCTGTAAAGGCCGCCTTGGTATTGGCGACCCTGCCCGGAGGCAATCCCGCACGGCGCGCCAGCGACATTCCTGCCTGAACATCGCCAACCCGCCGGGGATGATGGGCATCGCTACCGCACCAGAATCTCACCCCGTGCTCAGCTGCGGCGTCAATAAAACTCTCATCAACCGCCCCGTGACGACTGTTGACCTCCAGAGCCGTATCAGTGTGGTTGGCAGCTTCCGCCAGCTCTTTGAGATCAATCTGAAACAGGTGACCAGGATGAGTGATAACATCGACCGGGTGCCGGGCAAGACAGGCCAACAGCGTCTGAGTGTTCTTCACCCTGTCCCTGCTTGCTCCCGCACCCCGCCCCACAGCCAGACCGCGGTGCAGGCCGACGGCCAGTATATCCAGACGCCGATAAATTTCAGCTGATACATCCAGTTGTCCCCGGCAGCTTACCACGTTTGCTTCTACTCCGCAGAGAACCTCGACTCCGGTCTCGCGGGAAGCCTGTTTCGCCTGTCTGATGAGCCCCAGCAGTGTTTCCTCCCGCCACACGCCCGCGGTGGCAGAAGCGGGTCCATGATCGGTCACCGCCAGCGAACTCAAACCGGCCGCCGCGGCTGCCCGGGCGTTTTCGCAAACGGCACCCAGTCCGTCACTGAAAATGCTGTGAGTATGCCAATCAGCAGCCGGCCGCCAGGCAGACCGAACATCATCTGATACTGACAGGGCGAAACACCTCCCGCTTTTTGACCTTCACTGCTTTTCAGGGTTTGAATCTTCATCGCAAGGGTCTGTGACGTCTTCCGGCTGCTTTTCCTCCTCTTTGTCGGTAGGCTCGTCCGCCTGCTTTGAAGAGGGTTGCTCTTCAGTTCGCCGTCGGTGCTCTCCCTGAAGCAAAAGAGCCACTCCACCGCCAATCAAAAGCAGCGGCCACCACTGCCGCAAACTGATGTATACCAGGCGATCCAGCAGGAGTACGCCGCCCACCACCATGAGTATTATTCCCAGGGTACGCATCCGTTCCTTGCGCTGAGCAGGACTCACTGTCTGCCTCTTGACTGGCGCAGGTTCTTGCAGTGGTTCGTCGTCCTGTTGTGTCGAGCGCGGGGCCTCCGGGATTATTAGCCAGGCCAGGATATACAGCAGAATTCCCGAACCCCCCAGCACCGATAGCAAGACCCATCCCAGGCGCACCAGAGAAGGATCGGTGTCGAGATACTCCCCCACTCCACCGCAGACCCCCGCCAGGATGCGGTCGCTCCGCGAGCGGTACAGGCGATTTTTCATATCTAGTCCCTCCAGTCCACGTTGACATCATACATCATCTCACCATCCACTTTACGTCTACCCCCAACTTCATGCAAGCGAAGGCTCATCATCAGACCGCTGCGGCAAGGTGAAGCTGCCAAGCACCGCCTCAGCAGACGCTCCAGTAACCTGGGGTATGTTGACCGGCTGACGGCCCAGAAACTCCCAGGCGTAAAAGGCGAAAGCAACCGCTTCTCGCGCTTCTCCCATGACAGGATCTCCCATCTGTGGATAGGTAAGCACTTCCGCAGAGGCCAGCCTTCGCAAGTGTTGCATTACCGCCTCGTTGTGCGCCCCTCCCCCACCTACAATGATCTGATCCACCTCGGATCCTGCCCAGCTGATATTCTCTACTGCCTGCACCGCACATGTGGCAGTCCAAGTGGCCAGAGTGGCCATAAGATCCGCTCCATTCATCTCACGGGCAATACCACCCCAGGGGGTGGCGGCGTTCAAATCCCAAAGCTGGTCTGTGAACTTTTGCCCAAACTCCAACCTACCCGCAGACCGGGGCGGCTCCTCGTGCAAAAAGGGGTGTTTCATTAGCTTTGCGACGGCGTCCGGGGCAGGGCGACCGCTCAGGGCCATTTTGCCGTCCGAATCGTACTTCATCTTACCTCCCGACAGGCGCCGCACTACTGCATCCAGCACCATGTTACCCGGGCCGGTGTCAAAGGCTTTCACCTCCGAGACCTCTGCTGCGGCGGGAAGATATGTAAGATTCCCGATACCCCCCAGGTTCAAAGCACAGCGGGTCATGTGCTCACGGGTCAACCTGACCCAGTCAAAATAGGGAATCAAAGGAGCTCCCTGCCCTCCCAAGGCCATATCCATACTGCGGAAATCTGCCACCACTGCAATTCCCGTTTGCGCAGCTATTCGCGCCGGGTCTCCCAGTTGAAGAGTTACTCCGGAGCCCGGAGGAGGTTCATGATAAACTGTCTGCCCGTGCGAACCCACAGCCAGCACCTGACGGGAACACAGCCCCAGCCCGTCCAAAAAAAGTCGGATGCTACGCCCGAAGACCTCCCCCAGATCAGCGTGCAGCCGGGCAACCGCACCAGGGCAGCTGGCAGTTCCTTTGAAAACCTCGAGCAATCTCTCAGTTACATACGGCGGATAGGGAAGTGTGCAGAACTCAATCAACTCGACCTGCGCATTCTCACGGTGCCCACGCACGCGGATCAGGGCAATGTCTATCCCATCAGCTGATGTTCCTGACAGCGTACCCACTGTCATACCCGTATCCGGTCTTTCCGGCCAGACAGAACATGCTTCATTCATCTGCACCATCCTCCCAGATCGACTGGAAGCAGACCGGGTGCCGCTGAACCACGCAGCAAAAACCGCAACGCCGCTTTGAGCGATGCCGGGCTGGCATCATAAGTGCATGCAGCAGCCTCCGGACGCGGAAGGGCAGCCAGTGCAAAGGGGCCACCAACGGAAAAAACAGTTGACCTGATGATCTGCTCGTCAGTCAGCGGTAGCGGATCATCCGAATCTGCCAGCACCAGCAGCCGGTTGTTCGACGCCAACTGGTAGGATGACTGGCTGCCGGTCCACACCTGGCCATCTGTGTAACGAAGCAACCTGGCCCCCGGGCACGCAGCCGAAATTCTTTCCGCCAGATCATTCAGGGGCTGGCCCCTGCCGCCGGTTGAGCTTCCTCCGGGGATGAATACCTGCCAGCCCTCTCCCCGTGACGCCGGCGCGGTATCTGCTCCACATCCTTCAAGAGGGAAGTGATTCTCCCCGCAGATGACTGTAACCGCTCGGGCAGCCGCTTTACGCATGAATCTGCTGCATTCATCCGGACAGTCCAGTACACAGCGGCCATCAGGTGCGGACTGACTATGCCCTAGAGCCTTCTTCAGGGTCAAAACCCGTCTCAACGCCTCGTGGACTCTGTCCTGGGGAAGGCCGCCACTCTTTATCTCCCGAGTCAGCCTGCTGTGCACACTTTTTTGCAGCCGTTGGCTGTGCGAATACAGCACCAGATCTGCTCCCGCCGCAATAGCCTGAACGGCCACATCCGGCTGCTCGAAGTTATCAGCAATAGCCCCCATCTCCATGCAATCGGTCATAACGACTCCGGAGAATCCCAGGTCTTCGCGGAGCAGGCCTTTCAGTAACCGCTGAGACAGGGGGGCGGGCAATCCAGTATCAGAATCGTAGCCAGTGAAAACTGCGTGAGCGGTCATGAGCGCCGCCACGTCAGCTGCTATGGCCTGTCTAAAGGGTACC
>PWHM01000107.1 GCA_003554915.1 Candidatus Nealsoniibacteriota bacterium | reverse complement strand
CTTGCCGAATCCGAAGCTATAACTCACCGTAAGACAGTAGGGGCGAAGCTCGAATTTACAACCGATTTCATTCACATTGACGGTGAAGTGTTGAAAGATAAAAATGCTAAAATTAAAATTTTCCCCGGAGCATTGAAGGTTTTGTCCGAAAGGAGGCAACTAAAATGAAAGAGATAAGAAGTGATTGGGGAAAGATGAAATCGAGGGTAAAGAAGATAGGTAAATTGGTGGAAGAAATAGAGAACCACCCGGAATTTTTAGAGGAGGAAAACATCTCACCCATCAAGGAAATTACCGATGACATTTTGAAGAGTTTATTGACAATCGAATCGGCCTTGAGGGAATTAAAAGAAAGAGTTGAGAAACAATAAAACAAGGGGCTCCTATTGGAGTCCCTAATTTTTGACATAAATCGATAATTTTGTCATACTTGTCGAAGTTATGAAGGGAAAATCAATAATAATTACAACAGTAGCCTTAGTGGTAGCGATTCTCGCCGCCACTTATGTCCATCCGGGATTTTTTAATGAAAAAATTGAACGCCTCAATGAAGCGACTCCTTTTGAGACAGAAAGACGGTTCAGAGAGGTGGATTTTGAATTGGGTCTGGACCTCAGAGGTGGAGCTCATCTTTTGTATCAAGCCGATCTCAGCGATGTAGACGAAGCCGAGCACGCAAATAGAATGCGAGCCCTCAGAGATTTGATAGAAAGAAGAGTTGACCACTTCGGAATAGGTGAGCCGTTGGTGCAGGTCAGGGGGGACAGATTGGTTGTCGAGTTACCCGGAGTTCGTGATCAGGAAGAGGCCATCGAGCAGATCGGTGAAACGCCTTTTTTGGAATTCAGAATTTCAGATGACGACGAAGAACGGCTAAGTAATATCGAGGAAAAAAGAATGGAAGTCGGCTCGGCTATTGATAGATTATTTCGTGAAAACTTTGAAACTATTCTTATTGAAGACTTAACCGATGAAGAGAAAGAAATTTTAGAAGAAGAAGTCGAAAACTGGGAGCTGGCTTTTGAAAATGAGTTCGTACCCACCGAACTCACCGGTCGCTTTTTACAGGGAGCTCAAGTTCGATTCGATCAGATGAGTGGTCGGCCGGCGGTCAGTTTACGCTTCGATTCGGAAGGTGCCGAACTGCTTCAAGAAATAACCGCCCAAAACATAGAAGAACCTCTTGCCACCTATCTGGACGGAAGACAAATCCAGGTGGCGACCATACGAGAAGAAATTCCCCGCGGAGAAGCTCAGATAAGTGGCAACCTGGATGTTCAGGAGGCTCAGAAATTGGCCAGGGATTTGGAAATCGGAGCTCTGCCGGTTCCGATAGAACTTATCTCCCAAAGAGCAATCGGTCCGGCCCTGGGACAAAGATCTTTGGAGAAGTCGGTCACAGCCGGAATCATAGGTCTCGTTTCGGTAGTTGTATTTATGTGTTTTTATTATAAGTTTTTAGGACTTTTAGCTTCCCTCTCTCTTTTGATTTACGTAGTTTTGGTTCTTTCCGCTTTCAAGCTTTTGGGAGTAACCCTCACTCTTTCCGGTATAGCCGGTTTTGTTTTGTCCATCGGAATGGCCATAGACGCCAACATACTTATTTTTTCCAGGATGAGAGAAGAATTAGCCGACGGAAAGGATTTTCCCCGAGCGATCGAAGACGGATTTTCCCGGGCGTGGCCGTCGATAAGGGATGGTAATTTGACTACGATAGTGGTCGCTTTCATTCTCTTTTTCGTAGCCACCAGCTTTGTGCAGGGGTTTGCGACGGTGCTTATAATAGGTATCTCAATCAGTATGTTTACGGCAATGATAATTACCAGAAGCTTGATAGAGTCCTTTTTGGGAACTAAATTGGAAGAAATAAAGAAAATCTGGATATGATAAATTTTACCGAATATAAAGAAAAATATTTAGCGGTTTCCGGAGCCTTGGTTCTGTTTTCCGTTTTGGCTATTGTTATTTTCGGCTTCAACTTCGGTATAGAACTCGCCGGGGGCAGTATAGTGGAAGTCGAGTATGAAGAAAGGCCGCCAATAGAAGAAGTCAGGGAGTCTTTGTCCGGTTTGGGATTGGGTGAGCTGCAAGTCCAGGAGATGGACGAAAGCGCGTTTTTGATAAGGACCACGGAAACCGATGAAGAGGTTTTTGCTCAGATAATGTCCGTTTTGGAGGGTGAGCAGAGATACTCGGAATCGGTCGGTCCGACGGTAGGCAGGGAACTTAGAAACACCACCTTAATAGCGATGCTTTTGGCCTCTCTGCTGGTTATTATTTATATCGCCTTTGCTTTTTCCGGAGCTTCCGGGCCCGTTTCTTCTTGGCAATACGGAGCGACGGCAACAGCGATAGCTTTTCTTCACGACGTATTGATCATCGTCGGAATCTTCGTGGTCCTGGGACACTTTCGAGGAGTTCCGTTTACTATTCCGATCGCGGTGGCCTTGCTTACCACTCTCGGATATTCTTTAAATGATACGGTGGTTATTTTTGATCGAATAAGGGAGAATCTGGAAAGAGCTTCCGGAAAATTCGAAGAAATCGTCAATCAAAGTCTTAATGAGACTCTGACTCGCTCAATCAATACGTCCCTGACCACTTTACTTGTTCTGTTGGCGGTCCTCTTTTTCGGAGGAGAAACGCTTTTTTATTTCATTTTAGCTTTGGTTTTCGGGGTTTTGCTGGGAACTTATTCCTCGATATTCGTAGCCAGCTCCCTTCTTTTGAAGTGGAGAGAACGCCTTGATAAAGCTAATTAAAAATGGTAAAATAAAAGAAGACTAAAATAATCGTCGAAGAAAAAATCTTCGGCTGGAAAAATGTACGATTATCCAAAAGTTTGCTCTGATTTGTTAGAGGACTTGCCCGGAAGAACGAAAGATGTTATTTTAAGAAGATTCGGGTTAAAGCAGGGAGGGCAACCGGAAACTCTGGAATCAATAGGTGAAAGTTACCAAATCACCAGAGAAAGGGTAAGGCAAATCGAAAAGGAAGGACTTAAAAAATTAAGCAAGAAAGTAAAAAAGCACGGAGAAGTGCTTGATGGTTTCAGTGAGAAAATTGATGATTTCGGAGGATTGAAAAGGGAAGACCGACTTCTCTTCGTATTGAACAATAGAAGCTATGATAATCAAAATTATATCAGCTTTCTCCTCAATTTAGATGATTTTTTTGAAAAAAACAGGGAAGACAAAAGCTTTTACTCTTACTGGTTAACGGATAAAAAATCGTTCGACATCGCTCAAGAAATAATTCAAAATTCTTACGAGAAGCTAAAATCAATTAAAAAACCGGTTCCCTTGGAAGACTTGAAGCCTTCTCCCGATTATCCGACTCATAAATTTATTTCTTATTTGGAAATATCAAAAGATGTGAAGCAGGGTCCGCAAGGACTTTTCGGGTTAAAGAAGTGGCCCGAAGTGAGTCCGCGAGGAGTAAAAGATATGGCTTATATCACATTAAATAGAAAAGGAGAGCCGCTTCATTTTAAAGAAGTAGCCGAACTGATCGGTGACAAAACCAATCCACAAACGGTTCATAACGAACTGATCAAGGACGACAGATTCGTTTTGGTGGGCCGCGGAATATATGCGTTGAAGGAATGGGGTTACGAGGAGGGAGAAGTAAAAGACGTGATCAGGAGAATTATCGAAAGAGCCGGCACGCCACTCAGCAAAGAAGAGATAGTTGAAAAGGTTTTGGAAAAAAGAATTGTGAAGAAAAACACCATCGTTCAAAATTTAAGCAATAAAAAATACTTCGAGAGAACCCCTGATGGCAAATATACTACCGCAAATAATAGGGGAGGCGACTAACTTTTACCAGAGTATCGCTACTCAAAGCCCTTTTTTAGAGGGTTTTTTCCGGTTTGTCGCCACTTGGTGGTGGTTGCCGATTCCCTTTATTTTGTGGCCCGTTTTTTTGAATTACTACCTCTTGTGGAGACAGCACATGTGGGACGTCTACGAAAGACCGGAGTCGGTCATGCTGGAAGTCCGCCCTCCGAGTGAGATTACAAAGCCGATTCGGGCCATGGAGGTCGTTTTGCACGGTTTTTGGCAGATATACGGTCCGCCCAACTGGTATCAAAAATGGATCGAAGGAGAACAGGGCCTGTCTTTCTCCTTGGAATTCGCCGGAATAGACGGAGTTCCTCACTTTTTATTAAGAGTCCCCAAGCCTTTCCGGGATCTTTTTGAAAGCCATATATATTCTCAATACGGAGAAGCGGAAATAAGAGAGGTGGAAGATTACGTTAAAAATATACCCGCCGACATTCCCAATGATCGCTGGGATCTTATGGCTTCCGGCTATAAAATGGCCGAAAAGGATTGCTATCCGATAAGAACCTATAAAGAGTTCGAGACGGAGATGGAAGACGATGAAGAAAAGGTGGATCCGCTGGCCGGGTTGATGGAGTCTATCGCCACATTGGAAGAGGGGGAACAAATTTGGATTCAGATAAAAGCCAAGCCCGTTGCCGGAGACAACGACGGGGGATTCATGGAAGATGCGGAGAGTGAAAAGGAGAAATTCTTAAAAAGAGACACCGGGCTGACCAAGGCGAGGTCGATTTTGGAAATGCTTCAAGAGTTTTTTACCACGGGAATGATATCCGATAACGGGGAAGAAGATGATGACGACATGGGTATCGCTCCCGAAATGAGACTTTCTCCCGGGGAAAAAAGAAGAGTCGACGGCTTGGAGAAAAAGGTTTCAAAAAAATATTTTAAGTGCCACATACATCATATATATTTGGGAAGAAAAGAAGTTTTTGACAAGCCCAAATTCAAGATGCCGATGAGTTACTTTAATAACTTCAGTGATATCAATCTCAATTCGATAATTCCTTACGGAGCGACGATAACCAAGCAATCCCAGGACTGGTACAATTGGTTCCTGTTTCCGGAAAGGAGAAAATATCTTTTAAAGAGAAAGTTCATAAGGAATTACATACGCAGGACACCGATGTTTTATCCCAAGACTTTACCCGACGCAACTTTCGTTTTAAACACCGAGGAGTTGGCCTCCCTTTTTCACTTTCCGAGCAAAATTACGGCTCCTCCTTCCATATTGGAAAGAGTCGATTCCAAAAAAGCGGAAGCTCCTTGGGGATTGCCTACAGAATAATTTATGGAAAAAGAAAAAGATACAATTACATATTTCGGCCGGACTACTTTTCGGAATGAAAAGAAGAAATTCGGCATAAGGCGGGATGACAGGAGGCGTCATTTTTATATAATAGGAAAAACGGGAATGGGAAAGACGGCCCTCCTTCAAAATATGGTGGTTCAGGATATAAGAAACGGGGAAGGATTTGGTTTTGTTGATCCGCACGGAGAAGCCGCCGAAGAGCTTTTGAATTTTATTCCTCCGGAAAGAGTTAACGATGTGATTTATTTTAATCCGGCTGATATTTCTCACGCGATAGGGTTTAATGTTTTGGAGCAAGTCGACAAGGATCACAGACACCTGGTCGCCTCCGGACTTATGGGAATATTTAAAAAGATTTGGCCCGATGTTTGGTCGGCGAGAATGGAGTATATTTTGAATAATACCGTTTTGGCTCTTTTGGAATACCCTAATTCGACGATGCTGGGAATAAACAGGATGATGGCCGATAAAAATTACAGAAAAGACGTAGTGAAGAAGATTTCGGACCCGATGGTCAAGTCTTTCTGGAAAAACGAATTCGGAAGATATTCCGAACAATTCGCCGTAGAGGCGACCGCCGCCATTCAAAACAAAGTCGGTCAGTTTTTATCCGCTCCGCTTATCAGGAATATAGTCGGTCAGGTCAAGTCGACCATTGATATGCGGGAGGCGATGGACGAAGGGAAGATATTGATTCTTAATCTGTCAAAAGGTAAAATAGGAGAAGACAACGCCAAGCTTCTGGGAGGTCTACTGGTTACCAAGCTTCAGTTGGCCGCTATGAGCAGAGTAAATATTCCGGAAGAAGAAAGAAAAGACTTCTTTCTGTATATCGATGAATTTCAAAATTTCGCCACCAAGTCGTTCGTTACCATTCTTTCGGAAGCCAGAAAATACAGATTGTCTTTGATTTTGGCCCACCAATACATATCCCAACTACAAGAAGACGAAAAAGTGGGACACTCGATGAGAGACGCCGTTTTCGGCAACGTGGGAACTATTGTCTCTTTCAGAGTCGGATCCGAAGACGCCGAAGCATTGGAAAAAGAATTTGCTCCCGATATATATCCGGAAGATTTCATTAATTTACCGAAATACAACGTTTATGTTAAACTGATGATTGACGGGGTCTCCGCCAAGCCATTTTCCGCAGAAACCCTGCCACCACCACAGCCGCCCGTAGATTCGGAAAAAGAAAAGATCATAAGAGTTTCCAAAGAAAGATACGCGGTACCCAGAGAAACCATCGAGGAAAAGGTGAACAGATGGCTGGGAGATTTTGAAGAAGGGGCCGGAACCAAGGTGGATCTTTATGATGCGAAATGCTCCAATTGCGGGAAAAAGACCAAGGTCCCCTTCATACCGGACGGATCCAGACCCACCTACTGTCGGAAATGCAGAAAAAAGATAGAAGAGATAGAAGACAAGAAAAAAGATAAAAAAGACAAGAAAAAAGACGATCAAAAGAGAAAAAAAGGTAAATCCCTGAAAGATGCCCTAAAGAGTGAAGAGGAGACCGAAGAAAAAAGACCTTCGGATCTCAAGGCCGCCTTAAGAAAAGCTTTAAATAAAAAAGATCAATGAAGAACCTAAAAGAAGTGGAGGTGGAAGATAAAGTCGTTTTGGTCAGGTGTGATTTTAATGTAACCGTTAAAAACGGAGAGGTTGCCGACGACTTCAGAATCGTAGAAGCGATTCCAACCATTAAGGATTTAGTCAAAAGAAAGGCTAAAGTTGTTTTGATAAGTCATATCGGAAGACCCGAAAAACAAAAGTCATTCAAAAAAGAAGGATCCTATTCCGCTTTGAAGGAAGTCATTTTCAGAGAGTCTCCGAATTGCTCTTTGGAGCCGGTCTACAATGAACTTAAAAAACATATAAATAATATCAGCTTTGCCAAGGATTGTGTCGGAAACGGGGTAGAGCGGAAAGTAAGAAGGTTAAGCTCCGGCCAGGTTCTTCTTTTGGAAAATCTGAGACGGTATGAAGACGAAATAGAGTGCGGAAAAGCTTTTTCCAGGGCTCTCGCTTCTCTCGGAGATATGTACGTAAACAACGCTTTTTCCGTTTCCCACAGAAAACATGCTTCCGTCTGGGGGGTTCCCCGGCGAATGCCCGCTTATCCCGGCCACCTTTTTGAGAGGGAAATAAAAGTTTTGTCCAGAGTGAGGGATAATGCGGAAAGTCCTTTCATAGCCATAATCGGAGGAGCGAAAATAGGTTCGAAGATAGAAAATGTGGAGCATCTAATGAACAAAGCCGATAAGATTCTTTTGGGCGGGAAAGTAGCCAACGCAGTTTTAACCGTTAGGGGAATTGCCACCAACAAAACGCTTCCTTCCGAAGATATAATAAAGAAATTGGACAGGATAGATCATGCTTCCGAAAGGATACACCTACCCATCGATGTCTTGGCTTCCTCGAAAAAGGATATTAGCTTGGTCAGAGAGGCCGGGCCGGGGGATGTAAGAAAAGAAGAAGAGATATTCGACATAGGGCCGGAAACGATAGATTATTACGGTGATATGATCAAAAAGGCCCAAACGATAGTCTGGGCCGGACCTCTGGGCTATTTTGAGAAAGAGCAGTTCGAGATCGGAACTAAAAAAATAGCTCAAAGAATAATTGAAAATGACAAGGCCTTGAAAATAATAGGAGGAGGGGATACCGTTTACTCGTTTAAAAAATTCGGTTTAAGAGACCACGTGGATCATATTTCTTCGGGTGGAGGAGCGATGCTTTCTTTTCTTTCCGGTCAAAAAATGCCCGGTGTTGATGTGTTGAATTTATGAAAAATTTGAAAGAAGCGGCAGAAAGAATAAAAAAAGCCGATAAACATATAATCTACAGCGATTCCGACTTGGACGGCATTACCTCCGCTCTTATTATGAAGAAAAGCTTGGAAGAGTTGGGCTACAACCCTTCTTGTTTTTTTACCAATAAAGAAGAAAGAGGCTACGGACTGAGCCCGGATTCCGTTGATCTTTTTAGAAATGAGGCCCCGGCGCTTCTCATAGTGATGGATTGCGGCATCAGTAATTTCGAAGGAGTTAAAAAGACGAAAGAAGCCGGTTTTGAAATTATACTGTTGGACCACCACAAGCCGCATGATAAGTTACCCCGAGCCGATTTGATAGTTTGCCCCAAACTAACCGGAGACACGTTCAAGGAGAGACCCAATGCGGGAATTATTTTGGAGCTTTCCAAAATTCTTTTAAGCGAAGAAAAAAAGGAGTTTTTGGAATATACCGCTTTGGCCATTTTCGGTGATATGATGCCCCATAGAGATAAAAATGCGGAGGTTTTAAGCAAATCAGAAAAAAATTTCCCCGCCACTTCCGGTGTGGAAGTGTTCCAAGGTTTGCTGGATTCGGAGAAACCTCTTGAGCTTTACCAAAAAATAGCTTCTTTTCTTAATGTTACGAAAATGATTTCTCAAGTTCCGGAATCTTTTTTGTATTTTCAGCTGAAAGAAAAAAAGGATCAAAAGATAATGGCTGAGAAGCTGATGGAGCAATACGAAAGCAGAAAAGAGAGGGTGAGAGAAATAAAAAAAAAGGTGCTCGAAGCTCATAAAGAAGGATCGATAGTCTTCGAGGGTAGTGTGGATTATCAGACTTTTTTATTGGGCAAGGTCGCCTCCAAGATTGTTAAAAAGTTGGATAAGCCGGTTTTTATCTACAAAGAGAAAGGGGGCGTTTCCCAGGGTACGGTCAGGGTTCCGGAAGGTGAAGACGCGGTGGAGGCGATGAAGGTTTCTGAAGATATTTTGCTAAATTACGGAGGCCATCCACCGGCGGCCGGATTTACTATAAAAACCGAGAATTTGAAGAAGTTCAAAAATAATCTAATAAAATATTTTCAATGAAAAAAATAGTGGTTTATACCGACGGAGGTGCCAGAGGCAATCCCGGGCCGGCGGCGGCGGGAATAGTCTTTTGCAACGGCAAAAAGAAGGTTATTGAAAAGCACTCCAAATATTTGGGAGATAATTTAACCAATAATGTGGCCGAATACGAGGCGGCAATTTTCGCTTTGAAAAAATTCAAGTCCCGTTTCGGAAAAAAGCTGGCCAAAGAGACGGAGATAGAGATCAGGACCGATTCGGAGCTTCTCTATAAGCAATTCAAGGGAGATTACAAAATAAAAAATGAAAGCATCCAAAAGCTTTTCATGAAGCTCAGAAACTTGACTGTTGATTTTAAAAGAGTGAAAGTCAAACACGTCAAGAGAAATTATAATAAGGATGCCGATAAGCTGGTTAATGAGGAATTGGATAACAGAGAGAAGGATAATAAGTTGAATCTTAGTTGACACTCGGGCTCTAAAAACATATAATTACATACTCGAGGGTTTTTAATTTCACATACTTCAAAAGGAGGGTTAAAATGGATCGTCATTTGACCGAAGAGAAGGGTGCAACTTGTTATTTAACTGAAGAAGGGAGAAGTAAATTAAAGAAAAAGAAAGAAGAGCTTCAGAAGAAAAGAAAGAAGTTTCGTATTGAAGAAGGGGCCGTCAAGGTGAGAAGTCACAGTTGCAATAATGAATTTATAAGCATCAAAAGGCACGGACAAGGAATAAGTAGAAAAATAAGAAGAATCGATAGTATTCTTAAGAACGCAAAAGTGATTAAGCAAGAAGATATACCGACCGATAAGGTGGGAATAGGCTCAAAGGTAACTCTTTGCTTTCCGGCGGGAGAAAAGAGAGAATACGTGGTAGGAATTAAAGACCCGGATTGTGATAACGAAATCTCTCTTCAGGCACCACTTTCGGTAATAATAGGAAAAAAGCCGGGAGAAATAGTCAGGTATAAAGCAAATGGGGAAGCGAGCGAAGTAGAGATTCTTAACATATTATAAAGCTCCTCGAGTATCAACCTTTAAAGAGGAGGGGAAACCCCTCCTCTTTTTGTATTCAATTGCTCGTTATTTTTATCGGTATTTAATACTTTCGATTAAAACGTTTCTCTTTGATTCCATCAGGGAGACGTCCCTGGGGTTTTCGGCCTCGTAGTAAAAGCTCATTATGTAGTCATCGCGGGGTATCAGGAGCTCTCCCGCTTGAGAATCGTTCATTATAATTACCTCTTTGCCTTTTCCGAGGGAAGTATCAACCTCTCTTTGAAATATGATATTTAAGGATTCTTTTTTATCTTCCAAAGTAGCACCGGCACCTTTCTCTTCTATTTTCTTTTCAATCCATTCGTCTATCGGTAAGCTATCTTCATTTTTAAATACGGCATGATAGACGTCCTCATATTTTATTATAAAATCGGAAGGCTCTTCGATACCGAAGAGCCGAGCCTCATCAGGTTTTTCCACCTTGAGTTCAGCTATTTCGTAACCGTGGACTTCATTAATTGAAGGATGTTTTTCGGTTTCTTCAATCTCTTCAATCTGCTCCGGATCTTCCGGCGGTTCCTCCGAGGGGAGTCGCATTTGCCAGACGGCGTAAATTAAAAATCCCAAGACGACAATTCCCACGGAACTTCCCAAAAGAAAGATCTCCTCTTCAGTGAGGTCATTAATTAATCGCTTCAGACTTTTTATAATTTCTCGAAACATGTTACAATGATAGAGATGAAAGACGAGTTAAAAGAAATAATATTACCAATAGTCGAAACCGAAGGGCTTATTTTCAAGTCCGTCGAACTCGGTGAAAGGGACGGAAAAAAAACCATCGAGATTACGGTTGACAAAGAAGCTTCTTCGGTTGACGTGGATGATTGTGCAAAAGTATCCAAGCTTATCGATGCCGTTTTGGAAAAGCGGGATCCTTTTGACGGGGAAAGCTATCTTTTGATAGTTTCCTCTCCGGGCAGTTAGCTTGGTTAATTATTTACTTTTTAAAATAAAAAGTCAAAATTATGAAGACTAAAGACATAATAATCGCCATACTTATAGTTCTTCTGGTGGTAGCTTTGAGCTATATGTTTCTTGGTCCCGAGGATCCGGAAATTCCATCGGAAGAGGAAGAAGAGGAAGAAGAAATAATTGACGAAGAAGACGGTGAAGAAGAAGTCGAAGAGCCAACTCTCAGAGAAATAACAAGATCTTTTCTGGGGGCCGCTTATGGTGAAAGTCCTCTGGATGAAGAGAATATTTACACTGAAGAAGCTTTCAATTCGACGACTTTGGTTTTGACCGTAGCCGCCAATTATCACTTTCCCGAGGATCCGGAAGAAGGAATGAAAAAGATTCATTACTATCCACCGGGAGAAGTTTCTTACGAAAACCGTCTCCATTTTTCCACTTACAGAAACAAAGCGTCGGAATACTTCGGTGACATAACCCGGGAAGTCGGAGAGGATTACGTTCAAACCAAGGCAGTCGTTTTAAATAAAGAAAGAGATGAAGAGGGAAGGCTTCTGGATATAAACTGGGAAGAGGAGATTGTTTTGGAGTATATAAGTGTCGGGGACGTAGAAGAAATTTTGGTTAATCTTCCGGAAGTAGCCGGAGTAACATTCATTATGGACGGGGATGAGGAAATGGGACTCGACGTAAGATCGGAGGGTCTTGTCCTCGACGGCAGCGATTTTGTTCACGCCCCTCGTGACGAAGGGGAAGTGATAGAAGAGGACTTTTTAATCTTTTTGGAAGACAGTGATTATGATGCAGTTAACTTTTTTGAAATCAATGAATAAAAAAATATGGGTTCTAATCTTGGTTTTGGCGATATTGATCGGTTTTGCCGTTTTTCGGGACAGGCCGGAAGAGGAGCCGGTTATCAATGAAAAGGAGCCGGTTGAGGAAAGCTATGATGAGTTAAGGGAGATAATCACCGGATTCATAGGAACTCCTTACGCATTGGGCCCGATGGACGAGGAAAATGTTTATGAAGAAAATGTTTTCGATTGTACCACTTTGGTTTTAGTCACCGTAGCCAACTTGCACGGTGAAAGGCCGGAAGAAAAGATAAAAGAAGTAAATTATTATCCGCCGGGAGAGGTCAGCTACGAAAGCCGTCTCCACTTTTCTACCTACAGAAACAAGGTATCCGACTATTTCGAGGACATTACCGCAAAGGTGGGAGAGGGGCATGTCAATCAGAAAAGAGTAACCCTGAATGAAGACAGAATAATAGATATAGATTGGCAAGAAGAAATAATGATTGATTATATAAGAATTGAAGACGCTTTGAAGGTTACGGACAATCTTCCGGAAGTGGCCGGTGTGATGTTTATCAGGGACGGCAATGCGGACATCGGACTGGACATTAATCACGAGGGTTTTATTTTGGACGGGACCGATTTGGTTCACGCGTCTCCGGATCACGGACAGGTTTATAGAGAAGATTTCGGCAACTATTTACAAAGATCGAACAACGACGCGGTCGCCTTCTATAAAATTAATTAACTTATGGAGTGTAAAAAACAAGAAAATTTAGAGAGCTGCAATTGCAGTTATGAGGGTTGCCCGCGAAAGGGGGTCTGCTGTGATTGTATTCAATATCATCGCAAAAAGGGCGAGCTTCCCGCTTGTTTTTTTTCGGAAGAAGCCGAAAAGACCTATGACCGCTCAATTGAAAAATTTATTGAAGATTATAAAAACAACCAATAAGTAGAAATTAAAAATTGAGGTTTGATAATTGAAAATTAACCACCGTCATTCCCTAGCCATGTACCCGACCTGATCGGGTATCTCTGGGAATCTCTTCGAAAGTTACCATATAAAAAGATTCCCGATCGGGGTCGGGAATGACGGAGAGCAGATTGTTATTCTTAACCACAACCACCGTCATTCCTAACACAGACAACGTCATTCCTAACACAGACAACGTCATTCCCAGCCACAAACCACCGTCATTCCCAATACACAGCAACGTCATTCCCTAGCCATGTACCCGACCTGATCGGGTATCTCTGGGAATCTCTTCGAAAAGATCTTTCGCTACGCTCAAGATGACTATTAGTATTGTCATTCTGAGCACACCTTATTGTCATTCTGAGCACACCTTATTGTCATTCTGAGGGCGAAGCCCGAAGAATCCCTTTGATTATTGATTTTCTACGCTTCGGGAGCGTAGAAATAGAGGTATTAGTATTAACACTATAATTATGATTTCTTTTCAAGATTTTAAAAAATTAGATTTAAGAGTGGGGGAGGTTTTGGAAGTCGAAGATTTGGAGGGGGCCGACAGCTTGTACAAGGTAATCGTGAACATCGGAAAGGAAAAAAGACAGGTTTTAGCCGGGCTTAAAGATCATTATCCAAAAGAAGAGATGGTCGGAAAAAAGGTTATTGTTTTGGCTAATCTGGAGACCAAAGTCATGTTCGGTCAGGATTCGGAGGGAATGATTTTGGCCGCCGGCAAAGAGGCGAGACTGCTTACCGTCGACGGAAAGGTGGAAAACGGAGCAGAGGTAAGTTAAAGTAAAAACGCAGCCGGATTTTGGCTGCGTCTTGTCTTTTTCAGTTAGTACCCCTTTCCTTTTTATCGGTTTGTTCGGGTATTATTATGGTGTAGCCTCCCGGAGCAACGGTTTTTCTCTGTTTGTCATACCTCCTGAGTATTTCTTCTTTTTCCATTACTTCACCTCCTTCACAAAATCCATTGTATATTTTTTATTCGTTTTTGTCAATGTTTTTAAGACTATTTCAGTTGACAAAAGCTGCTTTTTTTTGTACTATTACAAACAAGTCCAAGCAGGACAGATAATCGCTTCGCTTTAAGAAGAGGAAAGTCCGAGCATTCAACCCGCGAGAGCCCGAGCCAGAACCGCTTTGAGTTTTAAAGGGGAATTGACTCGGGTTCTCGCGAGTAAGAGTAATGGGTAATACCCGTCCGTCGCAAGGCGAGGGGTGCAAACAGTGACGTCCGGCTCGCAAGAGTTCGGAGCTCCTCCGGGAGTAATTTCATCGAAAGGTGAAAGTGCAACGGTTAAATCCCTACTGGAATGAAAGGGCAAGTTAGCTTCCTTCGGAAGCAGGTGGCCCGCTCGAGCTTCGAAGCAATTCGAAGCCCAGATAAATGATTATCGTCCCGCATTACGCGGGAAACAGAACTCGGCTTATTTCCTGCTTGGACTTTTTTATTGGTTAAAGTTTTTTTGGTTTCGATTTCAGCTTGATCACTTATGTTTGATTTCATATTGGGTGCAAAATCGAAGACGATTACCGTTTCGGCGATGATATTGGCCGTCTCCAGTACGATCAGTGCTTTTCTGGGTCTTCTGAGAGACAGACTTTTGGCCGGCACTTTCGGTGCCGGACCGGAGCTTGATGTTTATTTTGCCGCCTTCCGGATTCCCAATTTGGTATACGGAATTTTAATTACCGGCGGCTTGGTGGCCGCCTTTTTGCCCGTTTTTTCGGAGACCTTCGAAGATGATGAAGAAGAAGGATGGAGGTTGGCCAGTAATTTACTTAATTTCTTGATTTTAGCACTGTCTTTCCTCTCCGTTTTTCTTTTCATATTCGCACCGGACGTAATCAGGTTGATCGCTCCCGGATTTACCCCCGCTCAAACTTATTCGACTGTTATGTTAACCCGGGTAATGCTCGTCAGCCCCATTCTTCTGGGTGTCTCCAGTCTTTTTTCCGGGGTTTTGAAATATTTCGATTATTTCTTAACTTATGCTTTGGCTCCCATTCTATATAATCTGGGAATAATTTTCGGTATTTTGGTTCTGGTTCCCAGATTCGGCCTCATGGGGCTGGCTTACGGTGTCGTTTTGGGTGCCTTCGTTCACATGATAATCCAGGTTCCGGCCGCCAAAAGAATCGGATTCAATTACAAGCCCGTTCTCGATATTTCCAGCAAGAAATTGAAAAGGGTAGTTTACTTGATCATTCCCCGAATGGTCGGGCAAGCTTCCATTCAAATTAATTTGGTGGTAATTACGGCCATCGCCTCCACCCTTACCGCGGGAAGTCTTTCCGTATTCAATTTTGCCGATCATCTACAAGCTTTTCCGGTCAGGGTGGTCGGAATCTCTTTTGCCGTTGCCGCTTTTCCCAGATTTTCCAAGAATCTGGCTAACGGAGAAAAGAGCAGATTTTTGGATAATTTTTCCAATTCGGCGAGAAAGATTCTCTTCACCATCATTCCGATAAGTTTTTTAACCTTCATACTGAGAGGGCAAATCGTAAGGCTCGTTTTGGGAACGGGCAGGTTCGACTGGGTCGATACTCGTCTGACCGCCGCCTCACTGGGAATTTTTTCCTTTTCCCTTTTCGCCAATTCCTTGACCCATCTGTTGGTCAGGGCATATTTTTCTTTTCAGGATACCAAAACGCCGGTTTACGTCTCGATAGGCGGGGTGTTGGTCAACGTCAGTTTGGCTTTTCTTTTCGTTTATCTTTTGGGCTTCGGAAACCCGCTCAGGGACGGCTTGGTTTACGCTTTGCGCCTGGAGAGTTTGCGAAATATCGAAGTGTTGGCTTTCCCTTTGGCCTTTTTCTTTTCTACATTTGTTCAGCTGATTGCCTTATACAGGGTGTTGGAAAAAAGAATCGACGGTTTGAGAAGAAAAGAAATCCTCAACTCGATCGTTAAGATTTCGGGCTCCTCAATTGTAATGGTAATCGTCTCCTTTTTCACTTTGAGGGCGATGCTTCATTTCGTAGTCTTGGATACCTTTTTCGGGGTGCTGATTCAAACCGCGGTAACCGCACTTATAAGCGGAGCTGTTTACTTACTGGCTGCTTTCAGTTTTGACTCTCCGGAACTTATAGCCATATTAAAAAAAGTTAAAAGCTGATGAAAATAAGAAACTTTTCCATAATTTCACATATTGATCACGGTAAATCCACACTGGCGGACCGCTTTTTGGAGCTTACCGAAACCGTTTCCGGCAGGGATATGGAAGACAGATTTTTAGATAACATGGAGCTGGAAAAAGAACGGGGGATTACCATAAAACTGCAGCCGGCCCGTATGAAGTGGAAAGGGTGTATTTTGAATATGATCGACACTCCGGGCCATATCGACTTCTCTTATGAGGTCTCCCGCTCTCTCAAGGCCGTGGAGGGAGTTATTTTATTGGTTGACGCCACTAAGGGAGTTCAAGCCCAAACCATTACCACTTTGGATATGGCCAAAGCTCAAGATCTGGTTATTGTTCCGGTGATAAACAAGATAGATCTACCGAGTGCCAGAATAAAGGAAACGGCCGAAGAGATCGCTTCCATCATAGATGTAAGCCCGGAAGATGTATTGGAAATTTCAGCCAAAGAGGGTACCAATGTAGAAGAATTGCTTGACAACTTAATAGAAAAAATTCCGGCCCCCGAAGAGGAGAAGGACGGATTTCAATCCTTGATTTTTGACTTTGAAAGAGACCCCTACAAAGGAGTCGTCGCTTTCGTCAGGGTTTTCAGGGGTGAAATTAAAAAAGGGGACGAGATCAACTTGGTGGCCGTAGAGGAAGAAGGTGAAGTCAAGGAGCTCGGTTTTTTCAACCCCAAGCTACAGCCGAAAGACAAATTGTCTTCCGGAGAGATCGGCTACATTGCCACCGGCATAAAGGAAGTCGACAAGGTGAGAGTGGGGGATACGATTAGGAAAAAGGGTTCCGAAGTAGAACCCCTCTCCGGCTACAAAGAACCGAAACCGGTCGTTTTCACTTCTTTTTATCCGAAAAATTCCGGGGAGTTCCCCGAATTCAAAAAAGCACTGGAAGAAATTCGGCTTTCCGATCCGGCTTTTACCTTTACTCCCGAATTCAAGCAGGTCTTCGGTCGAGGTTTCCGATGTGGTTTTTTGGGTTCTCTGCATGTGGAAATCATCTCTCAAAGATTAAAAAAAGAGTACGATTTGGATTTGATTATTTCCACCCCCTCGGTTTCTTATAAGGTGGAAAAAACGAACGGAGAAAAGTTGGAAATAAAGACCGCTACCGATTTTCCGGACCGGAACGAAGTAGAGAAGGTTTTCGAACCTTGGGCTCTCTTGGAGATAGTCACTCCCCAGGAGTTCATGGGGGGAGTAAATAAAGTTTTGGAAAAACTGAAAGGAAACTATTTGGGAAGCGACTTTTTTGTCGCTTCCGAGAGATTGGTTATAAGCTATGAAGCTCCTTTCAGAAAAATTATTACCGGCTTTTATGATAACTTGAAAAGTGTTAGCAAAGGCTACGCCTCTTTCGGTTATGAAATTTTGGAGTACAGAGAAGGGGATTTGACCAAGATGGAAATTCTTTTGAATAAGGAAGTGGAGGAGGCGTTTTCCAAGATAGTTTCCCGGGATGAAGCTGAGTCCGAAGGAAGAAAGATGACCGAGAAACTGAAAGAGCTGCTTCCCCGTCAGCAATTTCCCGTTCCGGTCCAGGCCAAGGTGGGCGGAAGAATCATCGCCCGGGAAACGATAAAAGCTATGAGAAAAGACGTAACCGGTGATCTTTACGGCGGTGACAGAACGAGAAAAGACAAGCTTTTGGAACAACAAAAAGAAGGAAAGAAGAGATTGAAAAAAGAGGGCTCGGTCGATGTTCCTCAAGACGTTTTCTTCAAGATATTCAAGGACAACGATTGATATGTCGAGTTTTTCCAGCTATAATTAATCGAACATGGCAAGAAAAAGAAAAAATCCTCTTCATTATCTCGGATTCGTCTTAATAGGGGTCTTGATTTTTCTTTTTATATCTTTCAATTACAGAATAATCAGAGAGAGGGAAGGGAATGAGGAAAAGCTTGAAGATCTGAAAGCCGAGTTGGAGTTTTTGAAGGAGCGAAAAACGGATCTGGAGACCAGCTTGGATCAAGTTGAAGACCGCCATTATATTGAAAGAGTGTTAAGAGAAGACTTTCTTATGAAAAAGCCGGGAGAGGAAAAGGTCGTTATTTTGACCGAAGAAGAAGAGGAGGAGCAAATAGAAGAAGAAAAAGAAGAAAAAACCCGATTTGATAAATTTAAAGAGATTATTCCTTTTGTAGAGTAATATATTTTTGTAATTCAAAATTCAAAATTAATAATTCAAAACTCGAAATTAAAAATTCAAAATTCAAAATTAACCCGGTCATTTTGAACGAACAAAATGAAGCGAAGAATCCCTCCAAAAAGATCTTTCGCTACGCTCAAGATGACTATTAGTATTGTCATTCTGAGCGAAGCGAAGAACCCCTTCAAAATTAACAATTCGTAATGCAAAATTCAAAATTCGAAATTAGAAATTAACAAATTGCCGGAGTAGCTCAGAGGTAGAGCGACTCTCTCGTAAAGAGTAGGTCGCGAGTTCAAGTCTCGCCTCCGGCTCATGTAATTATTATTTTAATATATCCATGCTTAAAAAGATAAAGATAATCGTTTTAGCGCTCCTTTTTGTTTTTCCGACCCTTGTCTCTGCTGATGGTTTTTCTTTTTATCCTCATTCGGACGGTGGATGGAACTTGAATGATCAAGCCAAGCAGGAAGGGTTTATAAATTATGAAGAAGGTATTCAGGATATGATAATTACGGTTGATTTTGAAGAAATTCCTGAAGATTCGCTGTGGATTTTTCCGGTTCCCGCTGATAGCTCGGAAGTTAAGTCCGAGTTCGTAACCGAAGAACCTCTTTACATTGGAGAAGAAGTGGGAGACAGATTTAGGGAGGCTTTTACCGGTGGAGTGGGGTCAGCTTATTTTATGAGTGCCGGTAATCAGATCTGGAATTTTATTCCGGCCGGTATATTTTTTGTTTCTATAGGGGGAGCGCGGGGGCCCGAGAGAAGCGAGTATTGGTCGGGAGTGGATTCAACTTTGGTGGGCCACAGGAAAGGTGCTTATTTGGAAGAGGTAACGGCTGAAAGAGCGGATCATTTGTATGGCTATTTAAAAGATTCGGGATTTGACGTTGATGAAGATTTAATTTCCGTTTTTAATGATTACATAGGGGACGACTTTACGTTTCTCGTAGCCTATGTTGAATCAGACGAAGAAAAGACCGATGTAGTAGGGGTAAGGTCCACTTTTCCGGCCGAGGAAATATTTTATCCGATGAAACTGACGGGTATATACGAAGGCCGTTTTCCGGTAAATATATTTGTTACCGGACACGTAAAACCGGTCCTTTACGAAGATATCGAAGACCACACCGAAGTTGATTACTTTATAAATAGGCGAGAAGCTTCCAGTCAAATCGGTTGCATATCCAATGTATCACAATTGAGAAGCTCTTTGGAGCAGTATTATTACGACAACGAGGGAAATTATCCCGCTGATTCGGTAGAACGTTCCGAATCCCCTGATATATTAAAAGGAGTTGAAGAAACCTGCTGGGGCCCTTACAACTACCAAGTCGACAGTGACTTACAAAATTATGAATTTTTCGCCATAACTTCTCCCGGTGAGAAGTATTACATTGATTCGGATGGTAATGCGGAAAGGAGAGACTTTCAAACGGGATTGGAGGATTTCTATGGCGAGACCGGTGTTGAAAAAGGTGAAGGTCGGTTTACCAGGGTGGTAATAGATTCTCCGGCTGAAAACTTTACGGAAGATTTACGCTTTACGGATCGATCTCCGGTCTTGAATACGTTAAAGGTTTTTGTTGCAAAAAATGAAATAATTCCTGTCATTTTGATGTATACCGTCTTCACGATTATTTTTTCATTCATTACGGCCGGTATTTTGGGGAAGATTATTTACGGAAAGTTCAAGCGTTTCGCTATGGTCGGTCTTTTTAATGTATTTACTTTATTAGGATTTTCTTTAAAATTAAGTAGTGAAAAAGTGGGAGAAGATCAATTTTCGAAATTTGGTTTTGGAGTCATATTCTCTTTAGCTTACACTTTCTTGATTATGGCACCGATTTGGATCTTTTTGATTTGGCATTAACCGGTTCTATTCTTTTATAAATTGAAATTATGCAAGAGAAATTACCCGCAAAGTTAAAACCGCTTTTCTGGTCTTGTCAATTTGAGAGCTTGAATCCGGAAAGGCACAGAAGGACTATAGTAAAGCGGGTCTTGAATTACGGAGACCTGGAGGATTTGAGATGGCTGGTTGATTTTTACGGCAAGAAAAGATTAGCTGAATTATTGGAAGAGGAAATCTACAGCTCCGAGTTAAAAAAACCTACCCGTCGTCTTGTGGAAGTCTTATTCAAAGTTAATTTACCCAAGAATGAAAAAAGAAGCCTTAACTAAAAAAGGAAAAAGTATTTTTGAGCGGATCAAAATTTCTGATTTTATTGACGAATTTTATCTGGCGGGTGGAACGGGCCTGGCTCTTCAATTGGGCCACAGGGTTTCCGTAGATTTTGACTTCTTTTCTGAAAATAAGATAGAAGATACGTTATTGGATGTAGTGGATAATAATTTGAAAGAGAAAAGCTTAAAAATTAACGTAAACAATATTGGAGAGCTTACGGTGGTTGTAGATGGGGTTAAGATAACTTTTTTACATTATCCTTTTCCGATAGTTACCGAAACGGTTGACTTGGAAGGAGTAGAGTGCTTGTCCGTAAAAGAGATTGCGGCTACCAAAGCTTATAGCCTGGGACGAAGAGGGGAGTACAAGGATTATGTAGATTTGTACTTCCTGCTCAAAGAGAAACTTATTGACTTAAGGGAAATTATCGAAATCTCGGAAAAGAAGTACGGAGGGAAATTCAACGGAAAGCTGTTTTTGGAGCAATTGTTGTATAAGGAAGACGTTGAAGAAATGAATATTAATCTTTTGAAAAAAGATGTTAAAAAAGAAGAAATATTTAATTTTTTGAAAAATAAGGTAACTAATTTTTCAATTTAAAAATATGGAATTAGAAGAAAAATTCGACAATTTGAAAGATAAAATCCTCCATCTGGAGGACTGTCTTTGACCTTCCGACAAAAAATAAAAAAATAAAAAAGCTCGAGGAG
>PWHM01000039.1 GCA_003554915.1 Candidatus Nealsoniibacteriota bacterium | reverse complement strand
TTCTTCGGTAGGGTACGCCTATGCCAACTAAAAAGTCAAAAAGAACCTTACAATCTATTTTAGCGAGAAAAGAACCCGGAGAACGGGGATGAGGTTTGACTTCCGGCTCAATGTCAAATATTTCTCGGGAGAGACTACAGAACCTTTCAATTAATTGTTCTGAAGCATTGTAAAATCTTACCGAATAAGTATTCTCCTTGAGATTGCCGTCAGCTATCAAATACGCTAAATATTCCGCTAATTCGGGGGTAATTTTCCGAGGTAGGGTTATGGCCTTACCGTGATAGCTGCAAATCTTTTCCGGCCTAAAATCATCTTCCGGGTTTTCGTTGACCAAAAACATTAATTCCACCGGAATTTTTCTAGAATCTCTCAAGTATTGCTTATGGTGTTCCGAAAGCTCTTCTCTCATCTTTTTCAATTCTAAAGTTATCTCTTTATTTGTCTCTTCATCTGCAACAAACAATTTGTCCGTGTTCTCAAATATTCCTTCATATTCTATAACTTGATCTTCCAGTTCAAGATTTACTTTCCGAGGGGAAACCAAATAGTCACCTTCCTGAATATCTTCCGCTTTTTTCTTTTCCACCTTTCCGTCTTTCATTACAAGCAGCTTATGAACGGGTGTTACTTTTAAGCTTTTACCGGTAGCGGTCTTTACTCGTATCATAGAATCGGTTTTGCCCTTATAGGCGGTAACCGGATCGCAAGAACTAAAACCGCCCTCTTTTAAAGAAACCACCGAAGGATTACCTAAATCCTCGATATCAAAAATTTCTTCGGATTCTTCTCCTTGCAGAGGTTTTCCTTTTTTCTTGCTTTCTTCAAAAATATCTTTCATGGAAACGATTCTCCCATTTCCTATTAAAACTTTCGTATTACCATCTACGCATTTTCCGGAACCGAAGGGTCCGGGAACGCTGGCCGCCCCTCCCTTGGCTACGGGGAAAAAGGTGTCAATTACCCTTTGACCGGTTACGAGCGGCTTTTTCGGAAGCAGCTTTTCGTCAACCGGCCTGGGACTCCTTATCGGCCATTCTTGGAGCATCTTAATCTCAACCTCTCCGTCGTCGGTTTTTACCTTGGCTACCGTATCGGTTATCTTGAGGCTCCCTTTTTCAATCGAGGTGACGGTTCCTTTTTCAACCGTCGGAGGAATCATTATTTTATGAGTTATGGTTTCCGTCTCCTCAACCGAACCTATTACACTGCCGGCTTCAACTTCATCTCCCTTTTTCACTTCCGGTTTGAAATCCCAACTTTTTTCCATATCAAGCGACGGAACCTCCACTCCACGGGGAATAAAATCACCCGTTTTTTTCGCGATAACGTCGAGCGGTCTTTGAATTCCGTCGTAGATGGAGCTCAATAGTCCGGGGCCCAGAATGACCGATAACTGCTTTCCGGTCCTTTCAACCGGTTCACCGGGACCGACTCCGGCCGTTTCTTCGTAAACCTGAATTGAAGCTTCGCCTTCCCTCATTTCGATAATCTCTCCGGCCAATCCTTCTTTACCAACCTTGACCACTTCATAAATGGAAGCTCCTTCCATCCCGTCGGCGACAACCAGCGGTCCGGAAACTTTTATTATTTTACCTTCGTTGTTTTTACTCATAACATTTATTGATTAAGTATCTTTACGGTAAATTAGTCCGAATCCAAGAAAGAAGCGGAGACCGCACCACCTAAGGCTTTCTCCACTTGCTTTTTCAAAGCGACTCTTTCCTTGCCTTTTTTCAAACCGGGCAGGACCACTACCCCCAATCCACCGGAAGAAATCAAGTCTTCAGTGGTGAAAATAAGTCCGTATCCGTCATTTTTTAGCTTTTCTATAATCTCAAGGGCCTCTTTTTCATTTTCCGCCTTGCGGCAGTCGAACCCGATTAATCTCATCGTTCGAAAATAACTTTTCGGTCCTATGAAAGCAATTTTACTCATATAGCTTGTATGTCGACGGTTAAATTCTTAATCTCTTTCGGAGAAAAATCCAAGTTCTTACCCCTTATTATCGCCCTGATCTTTTTTTCGGCTCTCCATTTTTTCATAAAAAAGGCCAAAACGGGAGCCAGTCCCTCGTTTCTCTTTCTGTTTTCAAAAATAAACTCTTCTTCTAATTTTTCAATCCTTTCATCTCTCTCCCTTCCGGAAAAGCGAACCAAAGCGTCTTTATAGTTTTCTATGAATTTTTCTACACGCCCGTCCTTGGCCCCATAATGCTCCAACTTATCCAAAAAGACCTCGGTCAGGTAATCGTCCAGCTTAGCCGGATTCTTCTTCTCACCGGCAATCTCGATTTCCGAGGCGAACTCCTCCGTCAGTCGCTCGGAGGATTTACCCCACTCGAGAAGCTCTCCCGATTTTAAATCGAAAAATTTACGCTTTAAAAATATTCTCAAATTAACGATATCCGCCCTCAAAAAGAACAAGTCGATCAAATTTTCGGCTCCCAATCGCTTCAAGTCCTCTTTGAAAGCCTTTTTCTCTTTTTTAAAAATCTCTTCCAAAGAATCCGACTCCAGGGCAAAACGGTTATAATCGGTGTCCTGCAATACCTCGAAAGCTTTTTCGGCACTTTCCGCGTTGATCATCCTGTCGAAATCAACCTCGTCGGCAATATGCTTTTCGACCGCATCGAAATAAGAATTTAGAAAAAGATACTTCATAAATCTCCGAAAAGAAGTTTAACGTATTTCTTTTTGTCATTTTCAATTTCTTTTTCCAGAATTTCTTCCAAGGTAATAGCCAAGCTCCACTTTTCTCCTTCTATCAAAAACCCTTCCTCGAAATCGAGAGTATCTTCTTCCGGCTTGCGGTCGATGACCTCTTTCAAAAGAGGGGCCAAATGCTTCCTCTTTCCTTCCGGAACCACTATCCGGGAAGCCTCTTTCAACAGATCTTCATTTTCCTCCAGTTTTTGAAGATATATATCTTTTTTCTCTTTAATCGGAAGTTCTTCCGCTTTTTTTAAAGCTTCTGTTTTAGCTTTTTCCAAAAATTCTTTTTTCAGGTTCAACCTCTCCATTTCCAGCTCGAAGGAAAGCTTTCTTTCCTTTTCGGTTAACAAACTTTCCTTCTTTTCTTCCCTTTCTTTTTTCAATCTCTCTTTGAGATCTTCCAGCTCAGCTCTTTTTTCGCTGTCCAAATTCTCAAGAGCGGTTTTGTGCTCTCTTTTGAGGCGAAGCTCTTCTTCGCGTTTTTCGTCTTTCACTTTTGCGAGTAAATCTTCAAGTGGCATAAGTTAAACCGTTATTCCGTTTAAGATGAGAATAGTTAAAAGAAGTGCGATAACGGCGTAAGTCTCAACCATAGCGGAGAGAATAATCGCCTTACCGGCTTCTTCCGGTTTTTTGGCCAGAGTCGAAATTCCGGATACGGATACCTTTCCCTGAAAAATAGCGGAAAAGATTCCGGCGAATATTATCGGTATGCAGGCCAAAAGAATCTGCCAACCGGCACTGGTGGAAACTGTAACAGTTTCTTCTCCGAAAAGTCCCACTTGCTGGAGAACCAGCACGGCGGCCAAAAATCCGTAAATTCCCTGAGTTCCGGGCAAAACTTGAAGTAAAAGCGCCTTACCGAATTTCTCCGGTTCTTCGGAAATGAGCCCGGCTGCCGATTGTCCGACGTGTGAAAGCGCTATAGCGGAACCGATGGACGGAAGCGTTACCGCCAGTCCGGCTCCGAGTATGGCAAGAATAAGTCCTAATTCCATATGCGTTTATTTATTAACGTTTATAATTTCAACAAAACGACCTTGCTTCGAAAACGGCTTGAACTTTCTACCTCCTCCTTCCATGAATTTGGAAAAGAACTCCACGAATTGCAGTCTCGCGGAGTGAATAAAGCTGCTCAAAGCATTGATGAGAAGGTTAGCGACGTGTCCGAAAACTAAAATCAACCCGGCAACGGCAACATTCAATCCCGCAACCGGAATCATCTCCATAAAGATACCGGCGATCATGTTGATCGTCATGGCGATAATTCCCGTGGCGAGACCCAAAGCCAAAAGCCGCGAATAAGACAAAACGTCACTGAAATAACCTATCAGGTCATAAAGTGATCCGAAGCCGGAAAGAAGTCTTCTCATAATTGCTTCCTGTTCGGAAAACACTATATTCAAAAGCATCATCAAACCGGTGGCAACAATCAAAACGGGAAATTGGCGAGTGAAAGCGAACACAGCTATTCCCAAAAAGAAAACAATTGAACCTCCTTTGCTGCCGAGAGCCACTTTCGTCTTCCCCTGCTTCAAATTCCAAAACATTCCGATTAAAAGTCCGATAAATATCTGAATAAGACCCAGAACGGAAACCAAATACAAAACTTCTATGGGATCGTCTACGGCATCAACGATTCGGAGACCCGCAAAAAGGTCAGTGCCGAAAAACGTTCCGGTTAAAAGTCCGGCCAACACGGTAAATATTCCGGCAATAACAAAAAGATTGAAGAACGCTTTCGAGTCTTTCAGCTTTTTCCCGAAAACGTAGGAAATGGCAATCAGAAGAAGTCCGTATCCGGCATCGGAGAGTGCCAGCCCGAAAGCGACGGCGAAAAACGGGGCCAGAAAAGGAGTCGGGTCGGGCTCATCCGACTTGGGAGAGCCGTAAACGCCGGTAACCACTTCAAAGCTTTTCATCAAATCCTTGTTTTCCATTTCCACCGGGGGTCGCTCTCCGTCTTCAAGTTCCAATTTTCTGACAAGTATGTAGGGAGTTATCTTTTTAAGCCTCTTTTCCAGCTCATCAACCTTTCCTTCCAGAATCCAGGATTTTAAATAGAAATAGCTTTTTGTTTTCTCTCCCTCTTCAAAGGTCTTGCATTTATCCAGTTCCCAACCATACCAGTCTATAAGGGCTTCCAACTTGGGGATGTTTGTGGTAAGCTCTCTTGCTTTTTTTAAAAATTTTTTCTTTTTCTTTTTCAGCTGCTCCATTTTAACTCTTTTTTCCTTCAATAAATCGGAGGGAGGCCTGTTCCAAAAAGCAGTCTCTTCTTTGGCGCCGATTTCCTTGACCGTTTCTACCAATTTCTCTTCTTCTTTCGGATAAACCATATAAAAACCGGTTCTTTCACAGTCTTCTTCTCCACCCCATTTTATAAAAAAGAAAATACTCTCTTTTTTGAGAGTAGCTAAGAGCTCTTCCTTTTTCTCTTTGGAGATGGAGCCGATAAAAATGTTGAAGTTTCTAAGTTTTCCAAAACCGTTAACGGAAATTCCGGAAAACTTTTTAAGCTCCTTGATCTCCTTCTTTAAAGAATCCATCTTGGAGCTTGTTCCGTTAAGGCCGGTTTCCAATTTTTGACACTTATCAACCACCTCAT
>PWHM01000025.1 GCA_003554915.1 Candidatus Nealsoniibacteriota bacterium | reverse complement strand
TTTCTCATCGTCGGAAAGAGCAGAATTTCTCTCAAGCTGTGGGAATCCGTTAAAATAGCTACGAACCTGTCAATACCCATCCCGAATCCGGCTGCGGGCGGCATTCCGTGTTCCAAAGCTTTTAAAAAGTCTTCATCCATTCTTTGGGCTTCTTCGAATCCTTCTTCACGCATCTTTTCCTGCTCAACAAAGCGCTTCCTTTGCTCTTGAGGATCATTCAATTCGGAAAAGGCGTTTAACACTTCCCAGCCGGCGATATAAGTTTGAAATGTAGCTAATTTATCTTCATTGTCTTCAAGCGACTTGGCCAAAGGCTGAAATCCCTTCGGATGATGAATGATGAAAGTGGGCTGAATTATTTTTTCCCGGCACTCTTTTTTAAATATTTCGTCGCAAATTTCCGCCTTTCCCGCTCCGGGAGCAATCTCTATGTCCCTCTTTTCGGCTTCTTCCTTCAGGCCCTCTTTATTCATCTCGTCAATTTTTATACCGGTTTCTCTGCTTATCACTTCACTGAATTCAAGCCGTTCGAAAGGAGTGGAAAAATCAAGAGTTTCGTCTTTATATGTAACTTCCGGGGAATCGAAAACCTTCTCGACAACCGATTTTATCATTTTTTCGGTAAGGCGCATCATATCTTTGTAATCGGCAAAAGCCCAATAAAACTCCAGCATGGTAAACTCCGGATTGTGACTCCTGTCGATTCCCTCGTTTCTAAAGCAACGAGCGAATTCAAAAACCTTTTCCCAGCCACCGACCAAAAGTCTTTTTAAATAAAGCTCGGGGGCTATTCTCAAATAAAGCTCCATATCCAGCGTATTGTGGTGGGTTTTGAAAGGAGTAGCCGCAGTTCCGCCGTAGATGGGTTGTAAAACCGGAGTTTCGACTTCCAGGAAATCCTCCGACTCGAGAAAATTTCTGAGCTCTTTGATTATTTGAGAGCGTTTCTCGAAAGCTTCTTTTTGCTCTTTGTTGAATATAAGATCCAAATATCTCTTCCTGTATCTTTCTTCGACCGACTTTAGTCCGTGCCACTTTTCGGGAAGAGGTCGAAGTGACTTGGAAAGCATCTTGAAGTCAGCAGCTTTTATGGTCTTTTCTCCTCTTTTCGTTTCGAAAAGAGTGCCTCTGACTTCTATAAAATCACCGACGTCAAAACCGCTCAAAAACAGATCATAAGATTTTTCTCCCAACCTGTCTTCGGCGAAGTATCCCTGAATCTCTCCCGATTGATCTTCAAAATTAATAAAACAAATCTTGCCGTGTTCCCTTATGGCTCTGACTCTTCCAACCAAAGTAACTTCTTTTTCCTCATCGGATAAGTCGGTAAAATTAAGGAGCGCATCTTCAACAGTGTGAGTTCTGCCGGTTTTTTGCGGATATCCGGAAAGCCCTCGCTTTTCCAAGTGCTTTAATTTTTCTATTCTGTTTTGGCGAAGTTCGTCTAATCTGTCCATGTTCTTAATTAATTTTTTATTAATTCTATCACAAAAACAGCAATCATGAAATTTCTAAAATCTTGTAAGTTTTGGTTCCCTGTGGAGTTTCGATTTCACACTTGGCTCCTTTCGGCTTCTTGATAAGTGCTTTGCCGATTGGTGACTGATAAGAAATCTTACCCTCAAAAGGATCCGATTCGGTTCCTCCGACTATTTCAAAAGTTTTTTCTCCACCATTTACCTTAACCTTGACTTTTGATCCGATCTGGACCCAGCCGGCATTTTTATCACGCTCGACTATTTCCGCATTCTTGAGCATGCCTTTCAGTTTGGAAATGCGTGTCTCTACACTGGATTGCTCATCCTTGGCATTTTCGTAGGCGGCATTCTCACTCAAATCTCCTTGGGCTGCCGCTTTTTTCAACTTATCGGCAACCTCTTTTCTTTTTACTTTTTCAAGATGATCCAGTTCATCCTTTAATTTCTGATATCCCTCTTTGGTTAATTTTAATTTCTCTTTACTCATAATAATTTAATTAGTTTCTTCTTCGAAATAGCTCTGTAAAACCCCTTCCGCAACCCTGGAAGCGGAAGCGGTAATGCCTTCCACTTCTTCGATTAATACGACCAATATTATCTCCGGATCATCGTAAGGAGCGAAAACGGCTATCCAGTTGTGGTAATGGCCCTCCTTGGGAATTTGGGCCGTTCCCGTTTTGGCCCCGGCCTCTACCGGCAACCAGCTTAATCTTTGGGCGGTTCCCTCGGTAACCGTCATTCTCATACCTTCCTTGACCACTTTCAGATTTTCTTCGGACAAAAACCCTTCTCTTATTATTTCCGGGTCCACTTTTTCTGCAAGTTTATCATTTTCCCTCACCTCTTTTACAATTTGCGGCCGCATCAGCTTTCCGCCGTTTACCAAAGCGGAGTAAGAGTTGGCAACTTGAAGCGGAGTCGTTCCCAAGTACCCCTGTCCGATGGAGGTGTTGTAGGTATCTCCCAAGCTCCAAGGCAAACCCACTCTTTCCATTTTCCATTCCGGATCGGGAATAAATCCTGACTTTTCGTTGGGTAGATCAACTCCCGTGGCCACTCCCCAGCCGAAATAATCAAGATATTCCTTTATTCTTTTTATTCCCAATCCTTCCTGTCCGTCGTGGCCCCCACCTATGGTATAAAAGTAGACATTGCTCGAAACCGCTATCGCCTCTTTCATGTCCGTCCACCCATGAGCCTGAAAGTCCATCATCCGGGTCGGATTGGTCGGATCCCAGGGATTGGGAATATCCAAATATCCGGGAGAATGGATTTGCTTTTCCGGAGAAATGATTCCTTCTTCCAAAGCGGCGGCGGCAAGCAATGGTTTTATAGCCGAACCGGTCGGATACTCCGTTTCTATCGCTCTGTTTAAAAATACACCCTCCTCGTCAGTCAGAAATCGATTCAAAAGCTCTTTGTCACCGGTTCTGCTAAAAACATTATTGTCGTAGGAGGGAATGCTGACCATGGAAAGAACTCCCCCGGTTTGAGGATCCATGGCTACCACCGAGCCGGCGGTAGAGCCCACGTCCTTTAAAACCTCTTCCATTTCTTCCTTTGCGCTTTTTTGAAGCTCCTGATCTATCCAAAGCTTTAAATTATATCCGGGCGTAACCGGTTCCACCTCTTCTCTTTCCAAGACGTTTCCCGAAGCATCGGTTTTTACCTTGAAGGAGCCTCTTTCTTTCGCCAAATACTCTTCATAATACTTTTCCAGTCCGGCTTTCCCTATATAATCATGTAACGTGTACCTATCCGGGTTTTGTGCTATTTCTTCCCGGGTAACTTCTCCGGTATAACCGATAAGGTGAGCCAAATAATCTCCGTCTTCGTACTCTCTTTCTATGTTCCTCTCCACCGTTACCCCGGGTAATTCATCATCCCTAATCTGAATCATAATAGCCGCTTCGTGAGCTATGTCGGTAACGAGCGTTCCCGAGCTGTCAATTGTCTCCATTTTTTCAAGTAAATATTCGGAGTCCTCTTTTAAAATATCGGCCAAGTGCCTCAAAACAGGTTCTCCGTTTTCGGAAAAAGCGGATTTGTCGATTTCAACATCGAAAGTGACACTGTTGTAGACCAATTGCTCCCCGGTTTGGTCGTAAACTACCCCCCGGAGAACTCTGGCCGGTTGAATTATGGCCCTGTTTCTTTCCGCCAGCGAACTATAGGTTTCTCCTTCTATGACCTGCATTTGAAAGCTTCGCCCCAAAAGCAGAAAAAGCATGGAAAAAAGAATCACCCCGAAAAGATATAAAATCCAAGATGGTAGTGGAGTTTCGAATTTTTGCTCGGAGATTCCCATTTCATCTTCTTTTTTTCGTGACAGCTTATCCAAAAAAACCTCCTGCGGTTCAACAGAACCCTTGTCACTCTTATTCACTTTTCCCTTAAAACCCCGGAAGGGAGATTTGAACATAATTCTTTAAAATGAATTTCACAATGTAAGCGACGGAAAAGAAAATTATTATATAAAAACCAAAAAATTGATAGTGCGCCAGGTCACTGAGAGCTCCGGAAAAAAGGGCTAAATAGAAGCCGCCGTCGTGGTTCGGGTCTTCCAGGATCAAACAAACTATTAGAAAAATCATCAGCAGATTGGGAAGGGGTGAAAACGGAAAGGCCGCGGGTAAAAAACTCACCTGCAGGAGAAAAAGAAAAAAAGGGACAAATATGAAAAATATCGTCTTCACTTTTTAAAAATCGGTTATTATGAAAAGATACTCCAAGTTGCGTGTTTTGAACCCGGGATCAACGATTACGCTTTGGAAAGCCTCCGCATCATCTCGCACAATTTCCGCTACTTCACCTATGAATATTCCTCCGGGATAAATTCCCCCACCCGGATGAGTTACGACCTTGTCTCCTTCTTCCAAATCGGCCTCTCTGTTTATCATCTCCATAATCAAATTTTCCTCACTTTTTATCACCCCCAAGGAATCATCCTTACCCAAAACTCTTCCGTCAAAATTGGTGTCCGGATGGCTGATCAGCCTGACGTATGAAAAGTCCTTCAAGCTTTTCGCTACCTCCCCTACTAAAACTCTTGAAGAAGAGATAACCGGCATTCCTTCTCTCACTTGGTCATTACTTCCGCGAGAAAGAATAAGATGATCGTTTTCGGTCGCTCTTCCCAAAACCAAGGCGTCCAGCACTTCAAAATCTTTATTAATTTCCAAATCTAAAGCTTGGCGCAACTCTTCCATCTCTTCGAGCTGTCTTTCCAGTTCGGCAATTTCGGCTATGAGGCGAGTATCCGGATCTTTTTCTTCAAAATTATCTTTTTGGATCGATACTCCTTTGGACCAAAAAGCGGACTGGAGGGGTTTGCTGACGGAAAGAAATGCATTTCTGGTAAAATCACCGGCCGGAGTAAAGTTGAAGAGAATTACCACGGCAACCAAAATCGGTAAAAATATCGCTATTCTACTTAGAGGTTTGGAAGATATGTTCATGTTTATTATTATATCAAAATTCAAACAATAAAAAAATCGTAACCAGATTACGGGGGCTACCTACTCTCACGGAGTCAAAGCTCCATTACCATCGGCCTCGGCGCATTTCACTTCTGTGTTCGGAATGGAAACAGGTGGAACAACGCCAGTGTAGCCCCCATAAACTGATTACGATTCGGGGGAAAATAAATGTAACGAACACTAAATACTAGCCAAAACATGCAACTGGTTAATTAGTACTGCTCGGCTGAACGTCTTGCGACGCTTACACCTGCAGCCTATCAACCTCATCATCTTTAAGGTACCTATGAATCCTAATCTTAGGGTAGGCTTCGCGCTTAGATGCTTTCAGCGCTTATCCTTTCCCAACTTAGCTACCCAGCTATGCTCCTGGCGGAACAACTGGTAAACCAGAGGTTAGTTCATCCCGGTCCTCTCGTACTGGGGACGACTCCCTTCAAGATTCGACGCCTGTGGAAGATAGAGACCGACCTGTCTCACGACGGTCTGA
>PWHM01000112.1 GCA_003554915.1 Candidatus Nealsoniibacteriota bacterium | reverse complement strand
GAAGACACCAAAGAGGCGGTAAACAGGTTTCAAGTTCTCTTCAGAGAGGATATTTTGGACCCGCACAACTTTGAAAATCCGACCGGAATAGTAGCTTCCTCGACCAGAGCCAAATTGAACGAGCTGTGCGGAGGAGTGGTTCCGGAAGAAAAAGAGGTTTTAAGTGTTGAGATTACCACCATAGACCACCCCCTGCTTACCGAAGTCGTAGAAGAAATTACAGATAAATGGAAAGAGTTGGGAGTGAAAGTGAAAAAAGACCCCGTTGATCTTCAAACCGTGGAAGGTAGAGTTTTGGAAAATAAGGATTTCGAGGCGTTTCTTTTCGGAATAAGCATGGAGGCGATACCCGATCCTTTCAGATGGTGGCACTCGAGCCAGACGGACCGGCCCGGACTGAATTTCACCAACTACAGAAACGAAGAGGCGGACGAGTTTTTGGAAGACGCCGTAACTCTTCTCGACAAAACCGAACGAGAAAAAGCTTTGGAGGATTTTCAAAACAGATTGCTCGAAGATAAGCCGGCGATATTCATTTACTCTCCCCATTATCTCTACTTGGTAGACAATAAAATAAAAGGGATAAGCGAAGGAAAAATAATAAACTCTTCTCAAAGATTTAAAAACTTAAATAATTGGTATATAAACATCAAAAGAGTATGGGAGAACAATTAAAAAATCCCGATATCCGTTACATCGAAGACATGAAGGAGGTTTTATACGACAGGGACTGGCTGGAAAAAACGGATAACTTCGAGGCTTATTACATGTATCGCGGGATCAAGAAAAAGGCCGGACTTCGCTACGACATAACCGAAATGCCTTTCAAGATGTTCGGCCGGGAATTTCCAAAAACAAAAGGGCACTACCATCCGAACGACTACGGGGAAGTTTATCAAGTTTTAAAAGGGAGGGCGATTTATCTTCTTCAAGACAGAGAGTTGGAAGACGTAGTCACAATCGAAACCGGACCCGGGGAGGTGGTCATAATTCCACCCGGATACGGTCACGTAACGATAAATCCCGGACCGAAAACACTGAAAATGGCCAATTGGGTCAGTCCCGAGTTCGATTCCCTGTACGAGCCCATTTTGGAAAAAAAAGGAGCCGCTTACTTCCATACTACCGACGGCTGGATTAAAAACCCGAATTACGACAAGCTGCCGAAAATCAGAAAAGAAGAGCCGGAAAAAGGAATCCCCGAAGATTTGGAATTTCTAAAAAATAACCAATAAACTGATACTTTGACCGCCCAGGTGGCGGAACCGGCAGACGCGCCAGTTTCAGGGACTGGTGCCCTTACGGGCTTGTGGGTTCGAATCCCACCCTGGGCACAAATTCAAAATTAAAATTTTGAATTAATCTTCAATCGTTAATGATTAATGATTAACGATTGACTATTAATTTTAGAGAAAATAACTCTAAAGATTATTAATCAAGACGGGTTCTTTCTTTGACCGAACCCGTTTAATAACCAAAACGAAAACGAAGAGGAAAGTTTTTGTTTGAAAAGGATGAAAAGTAATAGTGACAAGCTGAAAATAACACCTCTCGGTGGATTGGGAGAGGTAGGGAAAAATATGACCCTTTTGGAATACGAAGGGCGAATTTTAATAATCGATATGGGACTTAATTTCCCGGAAGACGATTCACCGGGAGTCGATTACATAATCCCCAACATCTCCTATTTAAAAGGAAGAAAAGACGATATACTGGGCGTGATTTTCACTCACGGCCATTACGACCATATAGGAGCGGTTCCTTATTTTCTGAACAAATTGGGAAACCCTCCTCTCTACGGCACCCCTCTTACGATGGGAATAATAGAAAAACGCCAGGACGACTTCCCGAACCAGCCGAAATTGAACAAAATCACAGTCGAAGACGGAATCAAAATAGAGATGGGGCCTTTCAAGGTGGAGTTTTTCCATCAAAACCATAACATTCCCCATAATTTGGGTCTTTTCATAGAAACTCCGGTCGGCAATATTCTGCACACTTCCGATTTCAAATTCGACAAAACTCCCCAAAACGGACCCCCGACGAATTTTGAAAAGCTCAACGAGCTTTCCGAAAGGGGTATTCATTTAATGTTTTCCGATTCGACGGGAGCGGAAATCGAGGGAAGTTCACTTTCGGAAAAGACTATCTCCCGAAATATGGAAAAGATTTTCCAGAAAGCTCAGGGAAGAATAATAACCGCTACCTTCTCTTCACTCATAAACAGGGTTCAGGACATAATCGAACTTTCCGAAAAGTACGGCCGGAAAGTGATCATAGAAGGTTACGGAATGAAAACCAACGTGGAGCTGGCTCAAAATCTGGGCCTTATAAACGTTAAAAAAGGAACTCTGGTTGACAGAAAAAACGCCAACGGCCTCCCGGACAAGGAAACTACCATAATTTGTACCGGAGCCCAAGGTGAAGAAAGGGCGGCGCTGATGAGAATAACCAACGGTGAACACAGATACTTTGAGCTCAGAAAAAGGGATACGGTGGTTTTTTCCTCGTCTGTCATTCCCGGAAACGAAAGAACGGTTCAAAACCTGCGGGACGACATCTTGCGTCAAGGAGCCGACGTCTATCATTACAAGATGATGGACATTCACGCCAAGGGGCACGCCCAAAGCGAAGAAGTCACCCGAATGATAGAGATTATGAAGCCCAACTTTCTAATTCCCATCCACGGACAATATTCCATGTTGGTAAAACACAAAAAGTTGGCCGATAAAACCGGTATTCCGGAAAAAACCTTGATTGTAGAAAACGGAGAGCCGATCATACTCACTCCGGAAAAACTATACAAAGACGAAAAAACCGTAAACGCCAAGCCGGTTATGGTTGACGGCTCCGGTGTAGGAGATGTGGGGGGAGTGGTCTTGTACGACCGGAAAGAGCTGGCCGAAAGTGGAATATTCGTAGTGATAGTGGTCTTGGATAAAAAGACCAAAAAGCTCAAAAACTCACCGGATATCATATCCAGAGGATTCGTCTATCTGCGGGAGTCTCAAGATCTACTGGCCGAAACGAGAAATAAAACGAGAGAGATAATAAAAGAGGCTTCAAAGTCAAGAAAAAAGAGTAAGCCGGAAGAGATCAAAAAAACGATGGAGAGAAAGATAGAAGACTTCCTCTACAGCAAAACCAAAAGAAGGCCCATTGTTTTACCGGTGGTTATAGAAGTCTAAAGCTTTCCGGTTTTGAACTGGCGGCTCAAATCAGGTATAATAAATACCAGCAATTAAAACAACAAAAATATGAGAATATTCAGTGGAATACAACCGACGGGCGAGATACACATCGGAAACTATTTGGGAGCCATAAAGCAATGGATAGAGTTTCAAGAGGGAAATGATTGTATTTATTGCATAGTCGATCTGCACGCTTTGACTTCCGACTACGATCCCGAAACGATGAGGGATTCGATAATGAACAAGGCCATAGTTTATTTGGCAGCCGGAATAGATCCGGAAAAATCAACCATTTTCGTTCAATCGGAAGTGAAAGAACATACCGAGCTTTGTTGGTATTTGAACACCTTGACTCCGATAGGAGAATTGGAAAGAATGACTCAATACAAAGAAAAATCAAAAAGAAAAAAGAAAAGATCCAATGCCGGACTTCTGAATTATCCGATTTTGATGGCCGCCGATATCTTACTTTATGATACCGAAGTAGTTCCCGTGGGAGAAGATCAAAAACAGCACATCGAACTGGCCAGAGATATAGCCAAGAGATTCAATAAACGCTTCGGTGAAACCTTTAAAGTGCCGAAAGCCCAGCTTCCCAAAAAAGGAGCCCGAATAATGAGTTTGAAAAATCCGAAAAACAAAATGTCCAAATCGGGCAAGAAAGGAAACGCCGTCTCTCTCTTCGACGACCCGAAAACAATAGAAGAAAAGATAAAATCAGCGGTGACCGATACCGACAATAAAATATCCTACGACCCCAAGGACAAGCCCGGTATATCCAACCTTCTGGTCATCTACAGTGAATTCAAAGATCAAACCATAGAAGAATCGGAAAAAGAACTGAAGGGAGAAAGTTATAAAGTCTTCAAAGAAAAACTGACCGAGGTCTTAATAGAATCGCTCGACCCCTTCAGAAAAAAAAGGAGGGAGCTGGAAAAAAGAAGAGAAGTTTACGTAGAAGAGATCTTGAGCCAAGGAGCTAAAAAGGCAAAGACGCTGGCCTCTTCGAACATCGCCCGTGTTAAAAGAAAAATGGGTCTGGTTTAATTATTAACCGCCCGAAGGGTGAAAAAGAAGTGTTTGTCATTCCCGCGTTTCCTTTCGTCATTCCCGCGAAAGCGGGAATCTTTTTTATATTGCCGGTTTTTATGAGATTCTCAATCAAGTTGAGAATGACGGTCTTCTACTTTTCGTCATCTTGAGCGTAGCGAAAGATCTTTTCGAAGAGATTCTTCGGCCTACGGCCTCAGAATGACAAGAGTGAGGCCCTCAGAATCACGGGGGTTGTGGGGTCGGGAATGACGAGGGATGCTACGGTCAGATTTCAGGTGATTTAATGCGTTTAATTGACAAAAATATTACTTTATTATAGAGTAATGCAGAAAGGAGGCACCCGTCGTGTTAAAAATAATAAAAGATGAGATACTCCAAGCTTGCTTTGAATATGTTGGTGAGCATGGAGGCCTGGATGACACTCAAAGAATGATTGAAAAGGTGGCCCGGGAGAAAAACTATCCGGAAAGTGTGGTGCGTGAAGTATTAAAAAGTAAAAACTTTTTCATCGGGTAAAAGAAGTAAACCAAATACCACATCTCACCGAGAGATGTGGTTTTTTCTTTATTAACATTTTTTTACCAAAGAAATGAGCTTTTCTCTTTTTTCTTTCAAGAGCTTTTCCGTATCAGCTTCTATGCGTAGTCTGACCAAGTCTTCGGTATTCGATTTTCTGAGATTGAACCACCAGTCCTCGAACTCAATATAAACTCCGTCCAAATCATAGCTCAAGCCGTCGGGAAAAGCGTCTCTCGCCTTCTCCAAAGCCTTCTCTTTGTCTTTCACCTCCATATTTATCTCTTCACTCTGGTAATACTTTTTAAGCGGTTCGATGAGTTCGGAAAAACTCTTCTTTTTATTTGAGAGAAAGCTGATAACTTTAATAGCCATAAACAAGCCGTCGTCAATACAGAAATGATCCCTGTGCATAAAATGGCCGGAAAGCTCGGCTCCTATCAGACCTCCTTCGGATATTAACTTTTCTTTGTAAAAGGGATTGCCCACCCGCATCATTTCCGGAATTCCTCCCGCTTCGGATACTTTTTCAGCCACTATCTTGGAGAACCGAAGATCAAAATAGATCTTCTTTTCATCCGTATTTTCCAGCTCTTTCTCAGCCAAAAGGGCGAGAAGCAGGTCCGGATAGACTATTTCACCCTTCTCATCAACGAAAAAGGCTCTGTCTCCGTCACCATCGAAAAAAACGCCCAAATCGGCTTCCTCGGTCTTGACCGTTTTTGAAAGTGTTTTCATATTTTTCGGTTCCGGATTGGGTAAATGGTTGGGGAAGCTGCCGTCCACCTGATCGAAAAGGCTGACAACTTCCGCATTTAAGCCATTGAAAACGTCTCCGCCGGTTACCGAAGCGACTCCGTTGCCGTAATCAACCACCACTTTCATATTTTCAACGCCCCCGGCGAAAGATAGGATTTGAGAAACGTAGTCCGGAAGCGGATCCCTCTCCTTTTCAATCCCTTTTTCTTCAACGAAGTCTCTGTTTTTAATTATTTTCCTAATTTTTTTAATTTCCTTACCGTGGATTTGAAGCCCCTTTCCCCTTATCAGCTTAATTCCGTTATACTCGGGTGGATTATGGGAAGCGGTCACCATTATTCCGCCGTCATGATTGAAGTTGCAGACTGCAAAATTAACCAGAGGAGTGCTGGCCAGTCCCACGCTCAAAACGGTGGCTCCCGAATCGACGAGTCCTTTTTTCAAGTTTTTGAAAAGCGCCGGAGAGGTCTCTCTTCCGTCCCTGCCGACGACGATTTCCGGATTTTTCTTTCCCAAAAAACTCACGAAACCGCGGCCGATGAGATAAGCCGTTTTTTCGTCCAACTCATCCGGAGAAAGCCCCCTTACGTCATATGTTTTAAATATTTTATCATTCATAAGAATTAAAATTACTTTGAAAATTATATCACAAAACTTGAGATAAGTAAGTATCTGAGTTAAGATGAATTACCATGAGTTTTTCTATAGGAATTATAGGTCTCCCCAATGCGGGAAAGTCAACTCTCTTCAGCCTCCTTACCGAAAAGGAGGTGGGTATAGAGTCCTATCCTTTCACAACGATAGATCCGAACGTAGGAATAGTAAAGGTGCCGGACAAAAGATTGGACCGGTTAGCTGAGACAGTAAATCCGGAAAAAAAATTATATCCGACTATCAAATTCATCGATATCGCCGGGCTTATCGAGGGGGCTCACAAAGGAGAGGGTTTGGGGAACAAGTTTCTCTCACACATAAGGCCTTGTGACAGTTTGGTTCACGTAATAAAAGCGTATGAAAAAAACGAAAGGCCGACTCCCGAAAAGGATAAAAAAACGATAGAAAACGAGCTTTTGATGAAGGATTTGGAGCTTCTGGAAAAGTTGGAAGAAAAATTAAAAGATGATGAGCGCTTGTCTCTAATTAAAAGAATGAAAACTCTCGCATTAAACGGAAAACCCCTGAAAGAGATGAATCTTTCGGAAGAAGAGGAAGGACTGATAAAAGAATTTCAATTTCTAACCCTCAAACCGGTTTTCAATCTTTACAACGGCAAGGGCGAAGGGTTTTCTCTGGACTTGAAAATGGAAGAAGAAGTAAAAGAGCTCTCCGAAAAAGAAAGGCGGGAGCTGGGGGTGCATTGTCAGCTTGATGAGTTTTTAACAAAGTGTTATAATAACTTCAGTTTAATCACCTTTTTCACCATCGCAAAAGGAAAAGTGCAGGGATGGACCATAGAAAAAGGCACCTCCGCTTCAAAAGCGGGAGGAAAAGTGCACTCCGATTTCGAAGAAAATTTCAAGAGAGCGGAGGTTACCGACTTAGATTCCTTAAAATCCGCAAAATCCTTTGAAAAGGCCCGAACGGAGGGGAAGGTAAAAACGGTCGGAGCGGACTACGAAGTTAAAAACGGAGATATAATCGAATTTAAAATATGAATCTTTACGAACTTACATACCTAATTACACCGGAACTGACGAACAAAGAAGTTGCCGAATTCAACGATGAAATAACCGAACTGCTGAAAGGTGCGGGAGCTTCTCTTTGCGGCATAAACAGTCCGAAAAAAAGAAATCTCGCTTACGAAATCGACAGCAAGAATGAGGCCTACCTCGCCTCCATCGATTTGGAGATGGACTCTGAAAAAATAAAGTTAATCGAAGAAAAGATGAAAAAAGAGGACAAGATAATTCGTCACCTGATGGTTTCCAAAGAATTTATCGAAGAAGAGGAAGAGCCGAAAGAAACCACTAAAGAGGAGAAGGAAGAAAAGGAAGAGGGAGAGGGAGAGGGAGAGGGAGAGGAGGATAAGAAAGAAGAAAAGGAAGAAAAGGAAGAAGAGGAAAAGGAGAAAGATAAAAAAGATAAAAAAAATAAAAAAGTAAAATTAAACGAAATCGATGAAAAAATCGATGAAATATTATGAATTTCAATAAAGTCATAATCGCCGGAAATTTAACCGACGATCCGGAAAAAAGAGCTACCGATTCCGGAACTACGGTAGTTAATTTTTCAGTGGCCACCAATCGCTTTTTTACTGACGGATCCGGAGAAAGACAGCAAAGAACCGAGTATCACGACGTGGTCTTTTTCGGAAACACGGCCGACAATATCGCCAAATACCTCTCCAAGGGTTCATCCGTATTGGTGGAGGGAAGACTGCAAACCAGAAGCTGGGAAGGTCAGGACGGTAAAACCAATTACAACACGGAAATTTTAGGACAAACGATTCAATTCGGACCACGAGAAAACGGTAATTCCTCCGGTGGATCCAAAAATAAATCTTCCGAAAGCAAAAAGCAAAAAGACGAAGAAATTCCCGTCATCGAAGAAGACGAGGATATAGACGTAGAAGACATACCATTTTAAAACAACCGACAAATTATGAAACAATGCTATTTTTGCCAACACGAGGTTGAACAGATCGATTTCAAAGAAACGGAAATCCTACAAAAGTTCACCGACAAAACTCACAAAATAAAGCGGAAAAAAAGAACCGGGCTCTGTGCCGGTCATCAAAGAAAAGTCGCCAAAGCGATCAAGAGAGCGAGACAATTGGCACTTCTGCCTTATCAAGAAAACGTAGAAGTTTAGCTCAAAAATAAAAAAAGACCCTTCGAAAGGGGTCTTTTTTTGTTGGAGTAATTAACCCTCTTGTCTTTTCTTTGCCATCTTCTTTTTAATGTCTTCCTCTATCTTTTCCGCAATATTCGAATTCTCCTCCAAGAAGTCCTTGGAGTTGCTTTTTCCCTGTCCCAGTTTTTTATCATTATAGTTGTACCAAGATCCCGCCTTTTCAACTACGTCGACTTCCACTCCCACTTTCAGCAAATCTCCGTAATAAGAGATCCCCTCGTTGTAATATATGTCGAATTGAGCCTTTCTGAAGGGCGCTCCGACCTTGTTTTTAACAACTTTGGCCACAACCCTGTTTCCTATTATTTCCCCCTTAGACTTGATCTGAGCCCTTCTGGAGAGACTAATTCTCACCGAAGAGTAGAATTTCAAAGCCAGGCCTCCGGAAGTCGTTCTCGGATTACCGAATTTCTGTCCTATCTTCATTCTGGTCTGGTTCAAGAAGATAACCGTAGTATCCGTTTCGGCAATCACTTTGGAAAGTTTTCGAAGGGCTGCCGACATCAACCGAGCCTGTTTTCCGATTTGCTGATCACCGACTTCACCGGCAATTTCACTCTTCGGAGCCAAAGCGGCAACCGAATCGACCACTATAACGTCAACTTCACCGGAGCGAACCAAGGTTTCGACGATTTGTAGGGCCTGTTCGCCGGAATTCGGTTGAGAAATGAGAAGCTCATCCACGTTTACTCCTATTTTTTTAGCATAACCGGGATCCAATGCGTTTTCTACATCGATAAAGGCGGTAATGCCGTCTTTTTTTTGTGCCTCGGCCACTATATGCAGGGCGAGAGTCGACTTACCGGTCGAAGCCGATCCGAATATTTCCACCACTCTTCCCCGGGGAACTCCCCCGACTCCGAGCGCCATATCCAAGGAAAAGGAGCCGGTGGGAATGCTATCTACGTCAACCGCCTTCAGGTCTTTGAGTTTCATTAAAGACCCTTCACCGAACTTCTGCTTAATTTCCTTCATCGCCTCTTTTAATTCTTTACTTTCGGCCTTCTTTTCTTTTTTCTTCTTTTTGTCTTTTTTATCTTTTTTCTTTTTCTTTTTTTTAGCCATAAGAATAACGGTTTATTTTTTAATCTTCATTATTTTTATTGTTATTGAAATCATTGAGCTTTTCCTCTTCCGAAAAAGGTCTTTCACTTTCTCCGTCACCGTAGACGACTCTGGGTTTGGATCCTCGAGAAGGGCCGACTATATTCCTGGCTTCGAGCATGTCCAGTATCCGGGCCGCTCTTACATATCCTATTCGAAGCTTCCTTTGGAGCATGGAGGCGGAGGCTTTGTCCGCTCTTATCACCAATTCTTTAGCGTCTTCGTAAAGCTCGTCTTCTTCCATGTCTCCCTCAATTTTTTGAGCTCTGTCTTTTTCCAGCTCTTCTTCCAAATCTTCACTTAAATCATCCTCTTCGTCGACATCCCCCTCCACCTTATCAACCAACCATTTGATTACCTCCCTGACTTCTTCTTCGGAGACGTAAGGGCCCTGGACACGTTTGGGTTTGGAGTTGTTATTCGAAGAAATGAAAAGCATATCTCCGGACCCGAGGAGTCTTTCGGCTCCTCCCATATCAAGCACGGTTCTGGAGTCGACTTGCGAGGCGACTTGAAAACTGACCCGAGAAGTAATATTCGCCTTTATGAGTCCGGTGATAACCTCCACCGACGGTCTTTGGGTGGCCAATATTAAATGAATTCCGACCGCCCTGGCCATCTGGGCAATGCGAACAATCCCGCTTTCTATCTCACTCTGCTTTTTGGCCATTAAATCGGCCAATTCGTCGACGACCAAGACTATGTAGGGCATTACTTCTTCATCATCCTGCTTTTTGGCCCATTTGTTGTAACTGTCTATATTTCTCTTTTTATTTTCGGATAAAACGTCGAATCTTCTTTCCATCTCACCTATGAGCCATTCCAAAGCGTTATGAGTCTTTTCCGCGTCATACATTACGGAAGTAAGGAGGTGAGGTAGTCTTTTGTAAAAGGAAAATTCCACTCGCTTGGGGTCAACTAAAATTAATCTCAACTCTTCCGGAGAGTTATTATATATCAAACTGAGTATTAAAGTGTTTAAAAATATCGTTTTACCCGAACCGGTAGCACCGGCAACCAGAAGATGGGGCATTCTGGCCAAATCGGCATAAATGGGGTTTCCGGAAACATCCTTACCGACAGCCAAAGTCAAAGACGAATCCTCCTTGGAAAATCGATCTCCCAAGAGATCTCTGAGCTTTATCATCTCCCTGTCTTCATTGGGAACTTCTATTCCGACCAGTGACTTGCCCGGAATGGGAGCTTCCGTTCTTACCGGATGCTTGGCCAAAGCCAAAGCCAAATCATCGGAAAGGGAAGTTATTTTGGAGAGCTTTACCCCTTCCGCCGGCTTCAGAGTGTATTGAGTAACCGTGGGACCGACGTTTATCTCCGACATCTCCACGAAGATATCGAAGTTGGAAAGAGTGTTTTTAATTATTTTCGCATTCTTTTTGGTATCTCCCGGATCGGCACTTCCTCCGCCCTTTTCCAAAAGTTTAAGAGGCGGAGTGATTCTTTTGCTTCTGGCGGGAACTTTTTCCGGAGATTTTTCCTCTTCCTGCTTTTCTTCTTCCCGTTTTTGAGTCTTAATTTCTTTGGTTTCAAAGCTGGGAGCGAATATTTTCTTTATAACCGAAGGCTTTTGGCTTTTTCTTTCTCTTCTTTTTTCAAAAAAGTTCTCCACCGCCGTCACAAAAGAGGCGTCTTTGTAAAGTAGGTGCCAGAATATGACCAACCCCATCAAAGTCGATATTGCGAATATAAGTAAACTGGCTACGGGACCCAAATAAGTTTTTAACGGGACACTTATCGAGCTGCCTATCAATCCTCCAACCTGTTTGCCATTCTCAACAAGACCGAAAAAACTACCGATCGTAGTAAAAAAACCGGTGGCTCCCAGCAATATTAACAAAAACCCGCCCAAAAGCGGTGAAGTGAACTGCTCATATTCGGTTCTCAAAAATATCCAGCCGGTTACAAGAACCAACAACGGTAACAGCCCGGCCATTCCTCCAAAAAGAGAAAGTGATATCTCTCTTAAAATCTCTCCACCCTCTCCGGCGGCATCAAAAGCACTCAACGTACCGATCATCGCCAAGAGAAAGAGGAGGAGACCGGTAATGATTCTCCTTAGTTTGCTGGAAAAAAACGGCTCCTTTTCTTCATCTTTTTTCTTTTTCTTTCCCATATCTATTTAATTGTACCACAAATAGGGGTAATTTAAAGGAGTTAAAGCTCTCGCTCCTTAATTCCAGTACCGGCGGGAATCAATTTTCCGATGATTACATTTTCTTTGAGTCCTTTCAAAGGATCACTCTTGCCTTCCAGAGAAGCTTCAATCAAGATTTTTGAGGTTTGCTGAAAAGAAGCGGCCGAAAGGAAAGAGTCGGTGTTGAGCGCCACCTTGGAAATACCGAGCAACATGGAAGCGGCCTTCGGGGGTTCCTTTCCTTTTTCCTCGAGTTTTTCTCTCTTTTTTTCGAAAACGTCCCTCTCTATGATTTGTTTTGGAGTGAAAAAGGAGTCTCCGGGATCGGTAACCTGCATTCTGGAAGTCATCTGTTTAACGATAACCTCCAAGTGTTTATCGTGAATATCCACCCCTTGAGAAACATACACCTTTTGGGCTTCTTTCAATACGTACTTTTTGGTCTCCTTTATTCCTCGATTCTTGAAATACTTTTTAAGATCCATGTTACCTTCACAAAGCTGAGTACCGGGTTCTACTTTTTCTCCTTCGGTTACCCATATTGCTTTGTTGGAATCTATTTTATAAGTTTTAACCTCTTCCTTTTTCGTGTTTTTTTCATCCACTCTTATTTTTATCAATCTCTCTTCTTCATCAACTTCTATAACTTTCCCTTTCACTTCGGACATCTCCGCCCTGCCTTTCGGTTCTCTCACTTCAAAAATCTCTTGAACTCTGGGAAGACCCATGGTAATGTCGGTTCCTCCGGCAACTCCTCCGGTGTGGAAGGTTCTCATTGTAAGCTGGGTGCCGGGCTCGCCTATGGCTTGAGCGGCAACGATTCCGACCGCGTCCCCAATTTTAGTCAGCTTGTTTCTACCCAATTCCCATCCGTAGCATTTCTGGCAAACCCCGCTCGTCGTATTACAAACCATTACCGAACGAACTCTCAGTTCTTCCAATTCACTTTCCTTTATCTTTTCGGCTGCGTCCAAGTCGATCACTTCTCCTTTTTTAACCACTTTTTTCCTACCGATTTTAATATCTTCGACGGCAACTCTTCCGACAATTTTAAAGTAAAAGTCCTGATCGATCGCTTCGGCATCTTTCTTTTTAACCAAAATTCCTTCATTTTCACCACAATCCTCTTCGGTCACCACCACTTCGTGAGACACGTCAACCAATCTCCTGGTCAAGTAGCCGGCACTGGCCGTTCTCAAAGCGGTATCGACAGTTCCTTTCCTGGCTCCGTGAGTGGAAATAAAATACTCCAAAACGTCAAAGCCTTCCTTGAACGAACTTCTAACCGGAAGCTCTATCACTTCACCGGAAGGGTTAACCACCAATCCTTTCATTCCGGCCATCTGAATCGGCTGAGACCAGGATCCACGAGCTCCGGAGTCGGTAATGGTAAGGACCGATCCGTAGTCGGGAAGAGTCTCCGGAACCAGATCTTCCACTTTGTTTTTAGCTTTGGTCCAAACTTCGATAATCTTGTCACTTTTTTCTTCTTCGGAAAAGAGCCCTTGTTCATAATAATCTATTATCTCTTCTCTCTTTTTCTCCGCTTCCTTTATCACTCCCTTCTTCTTCTCGGGAATAATCAAATCATCCATTCCCCAAGATATTCCGGAAACAGTGGAATACTTGAATCCGAGATTCTTGATATCATCAAGCATCAAGTGGGCATCTTTCGGTTCGTAATTTTTAATTATTTCCGCGACTACCGCTTTTAAATTGGAGGAGTCCATCGTTTCGTTTTTGAACGGGATTTCCTCGGGTAACGCTTCGTTGAATATAATTCTACCAACCGTAGTTTCCACCATCTCGCCTCCGATTCTCACTTTCACCTCGGCCCTTATATTAACCTTATCATAGTCATAAGCCAACTTAGCTTCTTCAGTTGAAGAAAGCAGCTTTCCTTCTCCTTTCGTACCTTTTTCGACTTGCGTCATCCAATAACAACCCAAAACCATATCTTGAGAAGGGGAAACTATCGGTCTTCCGGTAGCCGGCTTAAGAAGATTCTCGGAAGAGAGCATCAGCTCCTTAGCTTCCTTTTGTGCTTTCTTCGACAGAGGTAGATGTACCGCCATTTGGTCACCGTCGAAGTCGGCGTTGAAAGCTTCACATACCAGTGGATGAATTCTTATCGCCTCTCCCTCGGTAAGAACCGGTTCGAAGGCCTGAATTCCCAGTCTGTGCAAAGTGGGAGCTCTGTTCAAAAGAACCGCTTTGCCCTTCACCACTTCTTCAAGAATCGGCCAGACTTCATCATCTTTTTCATCGATCATTTTGGTCGCCCCTTTGACGTTGTAAGCCAAGTCTTGATCGAGTATTTTTTGAATTATGAAGGGTTTGAATATTTCGAGAGCCATCTTTTTCGGCAAGCCGCACTGATTCAGCTTCAATTCGGGCCCGACCACAATAACCGATCTTCCGGAATAGTCAACCCTCTTTCCCAGCAAATTTTGTCTGAATCGTCCCTGCTTACCTTTAAGCATGTCAGCCAAGGACTTGAGAAGTCTCTGCCCGCCGGTGGAAGCTTGAGTGACAACACCTTTTCTCATCTGATTGTCCACTAAAGCGTCAACCGCTTCCTGAAGCATTCTTTTTTCGTTTCTGACGATAACTTCCGGAGCATCGATGTCCAATAAGTTCTTAAGTCTGTTGTTTCTGTTTATCACTCTTCTGTACAAATCATTCAGGTCGGAAGAGGCGTATCTTCCTCCGTCAAGCTGGATGATGGGTCTCAGGTCGGGGGGAAGTACCGGTAAAACGGTGGGGAACATCCATTCGGGCCGTATGTCGGCTTTTTTCATCGCCCGAAAGACCTTCAGTCGCTTCAGATATTTTTTCTTTTTCGATTTGGAACCGGTTTCGTCTTTTTTCTTAGTAAGCTCCTTAATCTTTTTATCCAAATCGGTCTCTTCAAACATTTCTCTCAAGGTCTCCGCTCCGGTCCCGGCTTTGAATATGTCACCGTATTTTCTCTTGAATCTGTGATACTCAACTTCGGAAAGGATTTTTTTATTCTTTATCGCTTTTATCTCTTCTTTGGTTTTGTCTCTCGCTTTTCTCAACTTTTCCAAGGATTTCTCCAACTCTTCGCCTTCCAAGTTGTCTTTTCTTTTTTTCTTTTTCTTTTTAAATTCTTTCTTCAGCTTTTTTAAAACCTCCGCCTTTTTATCCTCATCGACTTCGATTACTATATAGCCGGTAAAATAAACCACCTTCTCCAGTTTTTTCTTGGAAATCCCCAGGACGAGCCCCATTTTGGAAGGAATTCCGCGTAAATACCATATGTGAGAAACCGGAGAAGCGAGCTTTATATGTCCCATTCTGGACCTTCTTACCGAAGACTTGGTAACTTCAACCCCACATCTGTCACAAACTATTCCTTTGTATCTTATCTTCTTGTATTTTCCACAATAGCACTGATAGTCCTTTTCCGGACCGAAGATACGCTCACAAAAGAGACCGTTTTTTTCCGGTTTTTGGTTTCTATAATTTATTGTCTCCGCTTCGGTAACTTCCCCGTGGGACCAATCCAAAATATCTTCGGGAGAAGCGAGCTTTATTTTGATTGCTTCTACATCTTCTACACGCATGGTTTTGGTTTAATTAAAATTTCCGTACGGAAATTTATTTATTTTTTATTTCAACATTCAATCCTATCGATTTCATTTCGGAAATCAAAAGTTGAAAAGAAGCCGGTAAGTTCGGTTTTTTAATCTCGTCACCTTTCAGTATTGCTTCGTAAGCGGCCGCTCTACCGGGAACGTCATCCGATTTTATGGTAAGCATCTCTTGTAAAGTATGAGCCGCCCCATATCCTTGCAGAGCCCAGACTTCCATCTCTCCGAATCTTTGTCCTCCGAATTGCGCTTTACCTCCCAGGGGCTGCTGAGTAATGAGTGAATACGGTCCTATCGCTCTCATATGGATCTTATCCTCTATCATATGAATCAGCTTCAAAAGATACATGTAACCGACAGTCACCTTCCGGGGGAAAGCTTCACCCGTCCTTCCGTCATAAACTTTGAGCTGTCCGTCTTCCGAGTAGCCGGCTTTTTTGAGTTCCTCTTTAATTTCTTTATTGGTTGCTCCGGAAAGAGAAGGGGTTTCCGCCAAATATCCCAGCTCCTCGGCGGCAAGTCCCAGATGAGTTTCCATAACCTGTCCGATGTTCATTCTGGAGATAATTCCCAAAGGGTTGAGCACTACATCAACGGGGGTTCCGTCTTCCAAAAAAGGCATCTCCTCTTCGGGGAGGACGGTCGAAATCACTCCCTTGTTTCCGTGTCTTCCGGATAATTTGTCACCGGTCTTTATTTTTCTCATTTGAGCCACTCTGACTTCCACTTTTTTAATTACTCCGGTGTCGAGTTTGTGTCCTTTTTCTCTGGAAAATACTTTTATTCCGATCACTCTTCCTTTTTTTCCGTGCTTCATTCTCAAGGAAGAATCTTTCACGTCTTTCGCTTTTTCACCGAAAATGGCCTTGAGAAGCCTTTCTTCCGGGGTTAGTTCCGCTTTTCCTTTCGGTGATATTTTTCCAACCAGGATATCTCCCGGTCCCACCTCGGCTCCTATTCTGATTATTCCTTCTTCATCCAAATCCTTAAGTTTTTCCTCGGAAACGTTGGGTATATCGTTGGTGGTCACTTCCGGACCCAACTTGGTGTCTCTTACGTCACAGGTGAAGTTTTCTATATGTACGGAGGTGTAGACATCGTCCTTAACCAATCTTTCGGATACCACTATCGCATCTTCATAATTGTACCCTCGCCAAGGTAAAAAGGCGATTAAGGCGTTTTGTCCCAAGGCGAGCCTTCCTTCGGCAATCGCTCCTCCGTCGGTGAGAACTTCTCCTTTCTTTACTTTGTCACCCTTTTCTACGGTCGGTTTTTGGTGAAAGCAAGTATAATTATTGGTATGAGAAAAGGTTTCCAGTTTATGAGTATGTTTCTTGCCCGATTTTCCCTTTATCACTATCTTTTTTCCGTCGACTTCCACGACTTCCCCTTTTTCTTTGGCCAGGACGGCATGTCCCGAATCCTTGGCTACCTTCGCCTCGATTCCGGTTCCGACCAAAGGCGGATTGGGTTTTAGTAGCGGTACGGCTTGTCTTTGCATGTTGGCTCCCATTAGAGCTCTGTTGGCGTCATCGTTTTGCAAAAAGGGAATCGCGGAGGCGGCTACCGATATCAACTGTTCGGCAGCTACATCTATATAATCTATTTCTTCCCTGTCGGCTATGCCCGGCTCACCTTCAATTCTGGCTTCCACTCTTTTTTCCACTATTTTACCGTCTTTAATCCGGATACCGCCGTGGGCTATTTTATACTTTTCCTCTTCGTGGGCGTCTAAAAATTTAACTTCATCGGTTATCTTTCCGTTTTTCACTTTGTAATAGGGTGTTTCTACAAAGCCGTATCTGTTCACCCTGGAGTAGAGTGAAAAGTGATTTACGAGCCCCACATTCGAACCTTCCGGAGTCTGAATGGGACAAATCCGTCCATAGTGAGAAGCTTGAACGTCTCTGGCTTCAAAACCGGCTCTTTCCCTGGTAAGCCCTCCGGGTCCGGTGGCGGTCAGTCTTCTTTTGTGTTCCAGTTCCGACAAGGGGTTTTCTTGATCCATAAATTGAGAGATTGCCGAGGAGGCGAAGAATTTCTGTACTGCGGAAGCGAAAGGGCGAGCATTAATCAATTTGGACGGATCAAGATCGTCGTCTTCGGCGGTTGAAATCTTGTCTTTGATATTTCTGTCTATCCTCATCAAGGAGACTCTGAGCTTGTTTTCCAAAAGCTCGGTGAAAGCTCTGACTCTCCTGTTTCCCAAGTGATCTATCTTGTCTTCTTCCGCTTCCGGGTCGTTGTTCAATCTGATTATCTCTTTAATTACCGCGATAACGTCTTCGGCGGTAAGTGTTCTCTCTTCGGTGGTAATCTTTTCGTCCTTTTCCGGTTTCAGTTCGGGGAGTCTTTGCCACATTCGCCAACGACCGACTTCGGAAAGGTCATATCTGTCAAAATTGAAGAAAGTGTTTTCAATCAGCTCTTTGGCCGGTTCGGGAGTAACGGCTTCACCGGGTCTCATTCTTCTGTAAATTTCCATCACCGCCTCCTTTCTGTTTTTAGCTCTATCTCTTTCCAAAGTTCTTTTAATATAAGAAACATCCGATTTGTCTATATCCTTAAAAATATCCTTTACGTCCTTGTCTCTCGATCCCTTCATCTTCTTGTCGCCCAAACCGAGAGCTCTGAGAAGTGTGGTAACGGGAACTTTTCTTCTTCTGTCGATCCTGACTCCCAAAAATCCGTCCGGCTCGGAAATAAATTCAAGCCAAGTTCCCCTGTTGGGAATGATTTTGGCTCCGAAAACTTTTTCTCCCTTTTTTTCTTCCGAAGTAAAAAAGGCGCCGGGAGATCTTATAAGTTGTGATACGGCGACCCTTTCGACTCCGTTTACTATAAAAGTACCCCTTTCACTCATAAGGGGGAAATCACAAAGAAATATCTCTTGGCTTTTGGTTCCTTCCGTTTCCAGATTTACAAGCTTTACCTCCACTTTCAGGGGGGCGGTATAAGAATCGTTGTTCTCTTTGGCTTCGTGAGCGTCTTCGTATTTTGATTCTTCCAATTTGTAGTCCGAAAAATATATTTCCCATTCCTTTCCGGAATAGTCTTTTATGGGAGAGGCTTCTTTGAATAAATTTTCCAGTCTCTCTTCCCAAAAGTTTTCCCAGCTTTCTTTTTGGAGATCCAAAAGATAGGGGAGGTTCAAAGTTTTTTCTCTTCGACCGAAGTTTTTTGTTTTTGGCATTATTTTAACCGGCTTTAACAAACAAAAGAGACCCTATTTACCATATAGGATCGTTTAATTTATTTTTATTAATAAGAAAGCTTAATCAAAAAAGAAAAGCGCTTAGTGTTTTGTATCGATATGTTCGAAAACTGACTCAGTGCTACTTATTTTACTTTTTTTAAAATGCTTTGTCAAGTGCTAATTATTATTATATCTTATATTTTCAAAAATTCCAAGCCCGGCGAAAGTAAAAAGTATGGAGCTTCCCCCGTAACTGACAAACGGAAGAGGGGTCCCCATTACCGGCAAGAGTCCCAAGTTCATTCCGATATTAACAAAGCTTTGAAACATCACAATTATCAAAAAACCGGAAACGAAAAGACGAGGAAAATTGGATTCGGCTTGAAAAACGACTTTCATCATTCTCCAGACTATAACGGCAATAGCCGCTATCAGGACAAAAACGACAATAAAGCCCATCTCTTCCGCTATAGCGGCAAAAATAAAGTCGGTATGTGGCTCGGGTAAAAAGCCGTATTGGGTTTGGCTTCCCTGTCCCAGTCCTTGACCCAAAAGCCCTCCGTGACCGATCGCTGTTCGGGCATGAGTCCCTCCCCATCCGATACCCTGAGGATCAAGTTGGGGGTTGAAAAAGCTCAAAACTCGTTCTTGCTGATAGTCTTGCATTAAAAAGCCCCAAACGAGTCCGAGAGAAGCCAAGGCCACTCCGGAAAGAGCCAAGAAGTGTTTCAGTTTAATTCCGGAAATAACAAGTATCGAGCCCCATAAAATTAAAAATATTACCGCCGTACCCATGTCGGGCTGCTTAAAAACAAGATAAGTGGGGATGAAGGCGTAAACTCCGGAAAGAATAATATGTCTTATCTTATAAAGTTCTACGTGTCTAACCGAAAAATACTTTGCGAGAAGTATTATCAAGGTTAATTTCGCCAGCTCGGCGGGAGAAAACATAACCGGTCCGATACGAAACCATCTTTGAACATTTCTTATCTCCGGACCGAAAAACAAAAGTCCCAAAAGCAGAGCAATAGAAGCCAAGTAAAGCCCCAAAACCAAAAAAGAGTTCTCCTTAAAAATACGCCAGTCCACGAAAGAAAGCAGAATAAATATTAAAAATCCGAAAAGTACGAAAAGTCCCTGCCTGAAGGCGGCTTCTTGTCCGACGGAGCTGTGGATCGAAAGAAGGCTGATTGTAGAGATGACTACTACTGACAGTATCAAGAATGGATCAAATTTTGAAATTCTTTTCAAAAACTTCATAGGAGATTCTTAAATTCATCCTCGGTTAAAATCTTCACTTTATTTTCTTTTGCTTCTTCAAGCTTTGAGCCCGGATTTTCACCCACTACCAGATAGTCCGTATTTTTTGAAACACTGGAGGAAACTTTCCCGCCCAGCCTCCTCACTTCTTCTTTTGCTTTTCTTCTGGTCAAAGAGTTCAAGCTGCCCGTAAAAACGAATTTTTCTCCTTCCAATCCTGAGCTTTCGTCTTCTTTTTTTATTTCGACACCGAGCTTTTTCAAGTTTTCGATCATTTTTAAGTTCTCTTCATTGCTAAACCAATCTTTAATTTCCTCCGCCACAATCGGTCCTATGTCGGGAACCCCCAAGAGCTCCTCTTTGTCAGCCTTTTTTAATTCTTCCAGGTTCTTGAATTTTCTGGCCAAATCGATTGCCGTTCTCTCTCCGACTTGATTTATCCCCAAAGAGTATATCAGCCGAGAAAAAGTGATTTCTTTGCTGTTTTCTATCGCTTCCGTCAAGTTTCCCGCCGCTTTGTCGGCAAATCTTTCCAAGGGGAGAAGGTCGCCCTTTTTCAGCTTGAACAAATCAGCCGGTCCGGAAACCAAACCTTCCTCCATCAGTTGTTCTATAACCTTTTCTCCCAAACCGTCTATGTCGAAAGCCGATTTGGAAACGAAATGTTTTAGATATTCTCTCTTTTTAGCAACACAGTCGTCACCGGGACATTTCTTTACCACCTCTCCTTCCGGTCGAACCAATCGGCTGCTGCAAACCGGACATTTTTCGGGAAAAACGAACTCTTTTTCACTACCGTCTCTCATTTCCGGCAAAACCTTTATGACGTAGGGGATTACGTCTCCCGCCCTGCCGACTACCGCCGTATCCCCGATCTTAATTCCCAGCCTTTCTATTTCATCTTCGTTATGGAGGGTCGCTCTGGTTATTTCAACTCCACCCACTTTTACCGGCTTCAGAATAGCTACGGGGGTAACGCTTCCGGTTCTTCCTATCTGAACGGTGATGTCCTCCACTTCGGTGGTCGCCTTTTTCAAGGGAAATTTATAAGCGATTCCTCCCCGGGGCGCCTTCCCGGTCACTCCCAACCGATCGAAAAGCTCGTTGTCGTTAACGAAGACAGCCACTCCGTCAATCTCGTAGTCTAACTTTTTCCTTTCTTTTTCCGCCCGGTTTCTGAAATTGAACACCTCTTCCAAATTTTTACAAACTTTTTCCCCGGTCGTTTTAAATCCCAGACTTCTGAGAAGCTTATGCTTTACGGCGTGAGTTTCCGCTCCGAAAGGAGTAACTGTTTCACCGGTTTTCAGATTCGCTTTCAGTTCGTAAGCGAAAAAGCTCAAGTTACGGGAAGCTACCACTTCCGGATCAAGCTGCCTGATCGTCCCGGCGGCCAGGTTCCTGGTGTTGGCATAAGGATTTTCCTCTCTTTCTTTTCTTTCCCTATTTATTCTTTTGAATTCGGATTCGGTTATAAACACCTCTCCTCTTATTACCACGTCTTTTTCGTCTTCGAGCCAACCGGGATGACTTGACAGTTTTTTTTCTTTTTCTGAAAAATCTTTCGGTGATCGGAGGCGAAGCGGTATGGATTCTATCGTTTTTATATTTTCAGTAACGTTTTCCCCGACTTGTCCGTCTCCCCGTGTAGAGGCAGCTTTGAGCAAAGAATCTTCAAAGACCAGTTCCAGAGCCAAACCGTCTATTTTATATTCACAAAAAAAATCATCATTTATCTTTTCTCCGATATGTCTCTCCATTCTCTTTTTCCAGTCTCTCATATCCTCTTCGGCAAAAGCGTCCTGAAAAGAGAGCATCGGAGTGGAATGTTCATACTTTTCAAACTTTTCGAGTGGCTTACCTCCCACTCTCTGGGTCGGGGAATCGGGAGTGACCAGTTCGGGAAATTTGTTTTCCAAATCAAAAAGCTCCTTTTTCAAGGAATCGAGGGTTTCTTCGGAAATTTCCCGCTTATCTTTTACGTGATAGAG
>PWHM01000028.1 GCA_003554915.1 Candidatus Nealsoniibacteriota bacterium | reverse complement strand
GCTTCCAGAGAGCCGACTATTAAAAACTCATCTTCTTGCCCGTCGGCCTTGATGGTTACTTTCGCTCCCAATGCGACAACATCCTTGTCTTTCGGCGGTTTAATTATCTCGGCGTTTTTAATCACTTCTTCGAGCTTTATGATTCTTTTTTCCAAAAGATGCATCTTTTTTCTGAAATCCAAAAATTCCGGATTCAAATCTTCCGAGTGAAGCACATTGGGGACATCCTCCTTTGTTTCTTTCTTTCGTTTTTCTTTCAGCTCCTTTAGCTCCTCCTTTATCTTTTCAAGTCCCGTCTCTGTCAGATGGTGTTTTTTACCCATAAATAGTGAACCTCCCTTATTTAGGGAGGTTAGTAAGAATTCTCTTATAATTCAATCTAACACTCCCGAAGAAATTTGCAGATAAAAAGATAACGGGAGATAGGTTTCCTCTCAACAGTGGTTTCGTTTACAAAATTTTCAATCAAACGAAATTCTTTAATCATAGTGGTATAATACTACCTTTTTTATTAGGATTGTCAAGACGTATCCTCTATAACAAAAACCGCCAAAACCGATTCGTATATTTTCGTTCCTCGATTGAAGCAATTTATCGCCTCCGAGAGATCGTCTTCGATTAAAATAATTTCTTTTCCTTTAAGCAGCCCCTTGGCTTCCGGAGTTACTTCCGTAAAACTTTTGGATTTGCCGATGATTAAAACTTCCGGGTTTTGTTTTAAAAGCATCTCCATACTTTTTTCATCTATCTTCTTTTTTTCTTTCCAATTGAAAATCAGCCCTTCGGAGCTAATCACTACACTTTCGGAATATTCCTTGTCTCCGACCCTTATTTTCCCGTAATTTATATAATCTATTTTCATTTTTTAGCAAAAAGAAACAGCGTGGATTTATGTTTTTCTCCTTTTTCGAAAACTTCGATATTTTTAAGCTCCGCTTTTTCGGCCAGTTTTTCAAGCTCCTTTTTTTTAAAAGCGTGATAATATCTTTCGGTTGCCACCTCCCCCTTATCGTTTTTCCATGGTAAAAGAATATCCCTGATTCCGATTTTACCGGTTAGCTTTTCTTTCGGATTTCGTAGATAGATTCTCTTATCAGTAGAAAGCAAATCCCAAACCGAAAGCTTCAACTTGCCTCCGCTTTTTAAAACCCTTCTCGCTTCATTTAGAAATTTTAATCTTATTTTTTCAGAGGGCATGTGGTGAAAAACGGCAATCGAGATTACAAAATCAAAATAATTATTCTCAAAAGGCAGATCCAAGGCGTCGGCCATCCTGAAATCCGCTTCCGGATATTTTTTCCGAGCTTTCTCAATCAACTTTTCCGCCTTGTCAATACCTACGTATTCTATATTTTTTTCTTTTAAAAACTCATAAAACCTTCCGTTCCCGCACCCCAGGTCCAAAACTTTTCCACCTTCCGGAATATCTTTAAAAAGAAACTCCAAATTTTTCCAAGGATACTTTCTGGTACTTGAAAAATGATCCGCAATCAGATTGTAATCTTTTTTTGTTTTCTTTAATATTTTTCTTTCACTATTCATACAACTACATTATAAAGATTGTTTCGCTTAAAGCAAATAAATCAAAGATTAATCGATAATCCGTAATCCTTAATAAAAAAATGGAAAATCAAAGGTAATCTTAAGAGATATCTTGAGAGAGGCCTGACCTCTCTTCAATGGAGTTGAAATGGGAAGTGCAGTTTTGTTATTTTGGATATGAAGATCAATGGGCTATAATAAACCACCTAATAAAAAGATTATGAATTTAGCAGAAGAAATAGTAAAAAATCTTCTGGAAAAAGACAAGATTTCCAGAGAAATAGTCGACCAGACCAAAAGAAACGTCTGTAAAAAGTACGGAAAAAATTGTCCGCCCAATACGGATTTGATTTCAGTTTATAGAGATATGAATATAAAAGATAAAAGATTGGAAGCGGCCCTGAGACTCAGACCGGTTAGGTCTCTGTCAGGTGTAGTGAACGTATCGGTTCTTACCAAGCCTTACGATTGTCCCGGTAAGTGCCTCTATTGCCCTACTCAAGAAGGGGCTCCCAAGAGCTACCTTGACGACGAACCGGCGGTCATGCGAGCAAAACTGAATGATTTCGATCCCGAAGACCAGGTAAAAAACAGATTAAAATCGCTGCGTAAGACCGGCCACCCTACCGATAAAGTGGAAATTAGAATAATCGGAGAGACTTGGTCCAATTATGAAAAAAAATACAAAGAAAGTTTTGTAAAATCCTGCTTCGACGCTTTAAATGAAAGTGGTTCGAGCGATCTAAAAGAGGCGCAAGAAAAAAACGAAAGGGCGAACCATAAACTGGTCTGTCTTTCGGTAGAAACCAGACCCGACTACATAAACAAAAAAGAAATTAAACATCTAAGAAAGTTGGGGGTAACCATGGTCGAACTGGGAGTTCAAAGCATATACGACGACGTTTTAGAAAAAAACAAAAGAGGACACAGGGTGGATAAAACCGTCAAGGCGACCAAAGTGCTGAAAGATGCCGGTTTCAAAATTTGCTACCAGATAATGCCCGATTTGCCCGGTTCCGATTTCAAGCGTGATTTCGATATGGTGAAAACAATATTCGAAGACGAACGATTCAAGCCCGACTTTTTAAAAATATATCCCTGCATGGTTTTAGAGGAAGCGCCTCTCTATGAGCTTTATAAAAAAGGAAAATATACTCCCTACAAAGAAAAAGAACTTATCGATCTTTTGACAAAAATCAAAAAAGAGACGATTCCCTACTGGGTTAGGATTCAGCGGGTAATCAGAGATATCCCTTCTCAATATGTAGTTGCCGGAGGAGGATCTTCCAATCTGAGAGAAAAACTCCATAAAAAAGCGAAGCGTGAAGGGTGGAGATGTAACTGTATCAGGTGCAGAGAAGTTAAAGATAACTACGACCCCGATGAAAAAATAAAGCTGTTTAAAGAGGAGTACGCCGCTTCCGAAGGCAAAGAGATCGTCCTTACTTTCGAAAATGAAAAAAGAACCAAATTACTCAGTCTTTTGCGGATGAGAATTCCCGCCGATCCTTTTCCCGAAGTTTTGAAAGATTCGACAATAATAAGAGAAATTCATACCTACGGCCAGCAAACGGCAATAAAAAAAGGAGAAATTTTGGAAATATCTCCTCAACACAAAGGCTTGGGTAAAAAGCTAATTAAAGAAGCGGAAAAACAAGCTCCGACAAATAAAATAACTGTTATATCCGGAGTGGGTGCCAGAGGTTATTGGAAAAAAAACGGCTACAGTCTTGAAGATAGTTATATGATCAAGGATGATGCAGGCAGGCGGTAGGCAAGGAAGGATCTCACCTATAGCACTTTGCGAAGGGATTCTTCGGGCTGCGCCCTCAGAATGACACAGGGGTGTTTTTCTTAAAAGGTTAAAAGAAGGCGATAATCAGATAGGCGATTATTGCCATCAAGGCAATCGGGGGCAGGGCCGGAATCGGTTTTCTGGTTTTTTGAATAATAAAAAGATAAAAGGAAAGAAAAAGACCGATTCCGGAAAAGGCAACTATAAGCAACGCCTCTTTAATGCCGTATCTAAGAGTAACGGAAGAGATTAAGAAGAGAGGAAAAGCCAAGTCTCCTCCTCCAAGCACCATAAACTCTTTTTTTTCTTTATCCTCCAAGTTGTCCAAGAGATCGGAAAAATTAAAGGGAATTACGAGTCCCATTATCGCTTTGGTTTTTATCATTTCGGTAGCCATTTTAACCATATGCTTGGTTTTGTAGACGGCTATAAAATCATAAACCGAAAAAATAATTAGAAGCCCGGCTATAACGACGGGATCGAAAACGCTTCCCATAACGGCTCCTATTCCCGCAATAGAAATGGTGATCAACAGGTTATGAAGCAGAATAACCGGTTTTTGTTGCCAACCCAAAAGAAGAAGGACAATGACAAAAAGAGGAAGAATACCCGGTAAAAAAGCGGAGAAAGTAACCGTTCCCCCCAGAGCTACGGAAAAAAGAAAGGCGAATTTGAAGAAAAACAGTCTTCCCTTTTTCATTCTTTCGCTCTTAGAAACCAAAAATACTATCAGGGTGGCGATTAAAAAATAAATTACGAAAACCACGGGAGATATTGCTTCTTCTCCGCCACCTCCGTACCCGTAAGCGATATTGAAAACTTCCGACAACCTATGAGCAACAAAAACTCCCAAAAGCAAAGTGGCTAAAAAGAAAATTAATTCGATTACGAATAGCTTTATGGGTTTCTTTTTCATTTAATTTCTTTCATGCCTGATCAATCCGGAACAAGAAACTATTTCAACATCTTTCAATTTATCCAAAAATAGATTGACTCCTATTGAATCGGAAGACATATGTCCGGCGATAACGACGTTTATATGAGCCTTCTCCGCCTTCTCTCTGTGTTTTTCGGATATATGCATGCCGATAACCGTACCCGCTCCCGCTTGGGCTAAGCTTTCATATATTTCGGCATTACCTTCGGTACCTCCGGTGATTTCGGATAAAATCATTTCTCCCACTCTGTTTTCTTTACCTCCGACGAATATCTTCGGTCCCATTCCCAACTCTTCGGCTTTTTCATATTCCGGAATCTCTCTCAAAGATTTAAGAACATCTTTTAACAATCTCGGTTCGTCTTTTTTCAGTTTTTCATTGACGAACTCGGCAACCATGTTATCACAAGGAGTGTGCATGGTCATCAGGGGAATGTCCAAAATCTCGGCCATATCGACCGCCCTTTGATGATTTCCCGGAGAAAGAGTTCTGGAAACCTCCTTAATCTTCTTCTTCAGCAATTTTTCAGCGATGTTGACCGGTACGCCGTATTGATGTAAAACCTCTATCTGTAAGTCCATGACGTCGTCCAAACCGGCCAAAGCTTTTCCTCTCGGATGATGAGAGATTACCAAATCGATGTCACCCATCTTATCGGCGAGAAGAAGCTCCTCCCCGTCTATATCTATTCCGACCAATATTTTTTTTACCTTCTTGTCGGGATCTCCATATAAAATCCTGGTATCGCTGTAAGGGTTCGTTAATTTTTCTTTATCGAATGTCTTTTTTTCTTTTCCGGAGAGTTTTTCATAAGCTTTTTCGGTCCGAGAAAGTTTCCAGTTTATCTCCTTTTTTCCTCTGAAATCGGACTTTTTTCCTTCTTTTATTCCCAGTTCGTATATATCTTTTATCGTCATAGATGCAGTTTAAGTTAAATTCTGATTATTCACCCTTTATAACCGCTACCGGCTTTACTTTCGCTACTTTGGTAGCCAGTCCGGCTTCGGATACCACTTCGACTATTTCATTTATGTCCTTGTAAGCAGCCGGAGCTTCTTCGGTCGCCCCCTTGCGAGAACCGGATTTTAGAATTATTCTTTTCTTTTTAAGTGATGCGAATAAATCTTTTCCCGAAATGTTTTTTCTGGCCGCCGTTCTGGACATCTTTCTTCCCGCTCCATGAGCAGTAGAGTAAAAGCTCGGTTTGCCGTCTCTACTACCCGCCAAAACATAAGAGCAGGTCCCCATGCTTCCGGGCATAATTACCGGCTGGCCGGTTTCTCTATATTTGTCGGGAAGCTCTTTACTGCCGGGAGGAAAAGCTCTGGTGGCTCCTTTTCTGTGCACCACGAGCTTTCTTTCCGTCCCGTCGACTTCATGATTTTCCACTTTGGCTGTGTTGTGAGCTACATCGTAAAGTAAATCCAAACCTTCCTCAAAAACCGAGCGCCAAACTTTTCTGACCGAATGAGCAATCATCTGTCTGTTGGCAAAAGAGAAATTACAAGCTCCACCCAGTCCCAAAAAGAAATTCTGTCCTTCCTTTGAATCAAAAGGAAAGCAGTTCAGTTGACTGTCGGGCAGATCGTAATTATTTTTCTTGGTTGATTTCTCCGCCTTTTTCAAAAAGTCCTTACAGTTTTGATGGCCCAAACCTCTGGATCCGGTATGAATCATAACGACGATTTGCTCTTCGGCGAGCCCGAAAACTTCCGCTTTTTTATCGTCATAAATTTCATCGACCATTTGAATTTCTATGAAATGGTTCCCTCCCCCCAAAGTACCCACTTGGTCCAGACCTCTGCTTTTAGCCTTTTCGGAAACCTTTCTGTGGTCGGATTCTAAACACCCTCTTCCTTCGCAAAACTCTACATCTCCCTTTTTTCCGTACCCCTGCTCAACAAGCCACTTCGACCCGTGATCTAAAACACTTTCCAAATCGGACATGCTCATCGCTTTTTTTCTACCCCGACCGACACCGGAAGGAACGTTTTTGAATATCTCCTCGGTCAAATTTTCCAAATAACCTTCCATATCTCCCAAACTGACCCCGGAAGTGAGAATTCTCAGGCCGCAATTTTGATCGAATCCCACGAATCCGGGAGAGATGACTCCTCCGTCGGCCAAAGTAGCCCCGACCCCGCCTATGGGCGGACCGTATCCGGAGTGTATATCCGGCATCGCCACCGCGTGCCTTACTATCCCGGGCAGGGAAGTGATGTTAACCAGTTGTTTCAGAGCTCTGTCTTCGGTTTGACTGAGAATTTCCCGTGTTCCGTAAAGTCTGGCCGGGACACGCATAAACGGGAAGTGCTCCTTGGGCAATTCCCATAAATTTTTATTTACTTTGGTAAATTTATCCTTGATTGACATAAATTTTCTTATATTCTTCCCTGACGACTTCCCGGTCGTCCCAGGGAATCTTTTTCCCGTTTTTAACCTGAATCCAAGACTCGGACCCTTTTCCGGTTATAACCACTACGTCTCCGTCTTCAGCCAAGCTTAACGCCTTGTTTATCGCTTCTCTTCTGCTTGTTATCTTTCGAGCTTTTTCTTCAGCCCCCTTAGCCACTTGACGTATTATCTCTTCCGGATCTTCGTCGTAAGGGTCTTCATTAGTCACTATCACTTCGTCAGCGAATTTAGCCGCTATCTTGCCCAAAACGGGCCGTTTCCACTTGTCTCTGCCACCACCGCAAGCACCCAAAACGACTATCAACTTTTCAGGATTCATCTTTTCGGCTATCGAGGTGTAAACCTTATCCAAAGCGTTGGGGGTAAAGGCGTAATCGACGAAAACGGTAAAACCGTCATCTATAACCTTTTCCATTCTTCCCGGAATGCCTTGAATCGACTCGAAAGCTTCCCTTACCACCTCGGAATCAATTTTCATTTCACGGGCCAGTGACAAAGCGGCGAGTCCGTTATAGGCATTAAACTCTCCCGGAATGGGCAAGCGGAAGCTTTGCCCTTCCACTTGAAAGCTGACTTCTTCCGAGTTCGCTTTCAAGTTTTTTCCCTCAATCTTTTCATCGAATTCTCCCGTTTTTTTAAATCCGTATCCGTACTTTTTATTCGCTTTAAAGCCATTGAAGTAATTTACGTGCTCGTCATCGAAATTCAAAATATGAACCCTGTCAACTTCTTTGAAAAATTTACCCTTGGCTTTTTTGTAGTTTTCGAAGCTTCCGTGTGATTCGATATGTTCGGGAGCTAAATTGGTAATTATCGCCACATCGAAATCTAAAAATTTATGTCTATATTGTCTTATACCTTCGGAGGTAACCTCCAGAACAGCTGCGTCGCATTCTTTTTTGGCCGCCTCGCGTAAGAATTTCTGGATGAACCCTCTCCCGGGCATGGTCATCTTCATCAAGTTTTCTCTTTTCTCGCCGGCAACTTCAAGTTCTATGGAAGAAATTACCGCTACCTTTTTACCGCTTTTTTTTAATATCTCGGTTATCAGCTTTACCGTAGTCGACTTCCCGTTGGTTCCGGTTACACCTATGACCGTAAGCTTCTTCCCCGGAAATCCATAAAACAAGCCACCGAGAAAAGACCACAAAAAATGATAGCCGTTTATTAAAAATTCGGGCGTTAGTTTTCTTATCTTTTTTTTAACCATTGTCAAGTAGTTTCAAGGCTTCTTTTACCCGCTCGTCAACCGACTTTTCTTTTGAAACGCCCTTCAGAGCCGCACCGGCATCCCTTTTGGAAAAACCCAAAGAAGTCAGCGTTTGAACCGCTCCGTCCTCTTCCGGTTTTTCTTTTATTCTTCTGGAAAGCTCGAAGATTACTCTTTGACCCCTCTTTTTACCTATGTCGAATATCTTATCCAGAATCTCTTCGTTGTCATTTTTTATGGCTTTTTTCATTTCGTCCATCGGAGCTATGGAGGCAACCTGAAGAGCGGTTTTCGGTCCTATTCCGGACAAGTTGATCAAGCTTTCAAAAAACTCCAAATTCTCTCTACTTGGAAAGCCGTAGAGCTTTTCCGAATTTCTCCCTATGTTCAGGTAACAGAAAAGCTTAAAGCTTTCCCTTTCCGCGGGCAGGCTTTCAATCGCGTCGGAAGACATGTATACTTTCCTGCCGACTCCGTCGACGTCGATTACTACAAAGTCTTTCCCTTTTATGGTTATTTTTCCATCCAAATAATAAATCATAGTGGACTAATTATAGTAAATAAACACGATAAAAAAAAGGGCTTTGATCATTAATCCATAATCCATAATCCGTAATCGGTAATCTTTTATCGATAATCAATGCTGTTTTACCCCTATTTTAACGCCCCTGGGGCGTGAAAATGGGGTGGGGAAAGTGAGGGAATAAAATCAAAAAACCCGCCAAGTGGCAGTTTTTCCGTGAAAGCCGGGGGTCTCTACACCTAACTGTCATTCCCGACTCCGATCGCTCTTTTTGTAAGGCGTTTTCTGAAGAGATTCCCGGTCAAGCCGGGAATGACGATAAATAGTTATTTACCATTACTACTAAGAGATTCTTCACTGCGTTCAGGATGACCCTACGTGTCAGATTCTTCGGTCGTTTCACTCCCTCAGAATGACGGTTGTGAGAGCGAAGATACCCTCTTTGAGGGGACTCTCGCCCGCCTGCCGGTAGGCAGGGGATTTTGAGCTTCGGTTCTTACGAAAAGGGTATCGAGCGCATTTGACTATCGATGACTTTCAAGTATAATAGTTAAGCAAGAAATCAAATTTATACATATGCCAATAACCGAATCAGCCAAAAAAAGACTCAGGCAAAATAAAAAGAGAAAAGAAGAAAACAAAACTTTCAAAAAAAGAATGAAAGAATCAATGAAAGAAATTCGTGACTTGGTGGAAGAGGGAAAATTAAAAAAGGCGGAAGAAAAACTCCCCGAAACCTACAAAGCGATAGACAAAGCCGCCAGAAAAGGGGTGATTAAGAAAAAGAACGCCGATAGAAAGAAATCTCGGCTCACTAAACTGGTAAACAGAGCTAAAACTGAGAAATAATAAGAGTAAGTGCCGTTTCCGGACTCATTTCTCCCGATTTAACACTCAGATCCACCGCAAATAGATTTCGGTGGATTTTTTTTAGCTTATCAAAATTAAAGTTTTTAGCCTGTGCTTTTGTTTTTTTAATTACGAACGGATTTAATTTGCTTTTTCTTTTTATTTCATTATAAGAAGCATCTTGCTTTTGAAGCTCCTTCAAAGTCAATAGATTTCTGACCTGATAATTGATCATCGAAATTAGATAGAAAGGGGAGTCACCGTCTTTCAAATGTTTCTCGATCAATTCCACCGCCTTGTCTTTCTTAGCCGCCCCCAAGGCGTCCACGGTTTTGAATATGTCGGTCTCTATCTCCGGACGAATATAATCAACTACGTCCTTCACTTCTATTTTCTCTCTATCTTTCATGGTGGCTAATTTGGAAACTTCGTTCTTTGCCCTCCAAAGATCGTTACCTATAAAATTAACCAGCTTCGACAATGCTTGGCTTGTAATTTTTACGTTAAATTTTGAAATCTCCTTCTTGTACCAGGATTTCAACTGTCTCCCCTTCAGTTTTTCATACTCCTTTATCATTCCTTTCCTTTTCGATAGTTTTTCTATTTCCTTGGAAAATTTTCCTTTTATTTTTTCATCTTCTTTTAAAATTAATATATTTTCGGAGTCCGCCAACTTTTCCAGATTATCGATTATCTTTTTTTTAATTTTTTTATTCAAAACCTCTTTCCCCACAATCAATCTTTTTTCCTCAAACATGCCCAATTGTCTGCTTTCGTCCTTCAGATCTTCAAAAGTGGGATTCTTTTCCAAATAAATTAAATTCAGCCCGCTCTTATTTTTCTTTTTGTAGCCGGCAATTATCTCCTTTAATTTTTGATCCGACCTGTACTCGTCGGACCCGTGTAGAACTATTATCATGCACTTTGACAATCGGGGCAAAGATAGGTTCCTCTGCCACCGACTTTTATCTTTTTAATTACTTCTGACTTGCATCGCGAGCATTTTTCTCCTTCTTTATTATACACTTTTTGCTTGTTTTGATAATTACCCTTATTCCCGTCGGGGAGCCGAAAATCAACCATGCTGTCTCCGTTGTTTTCAATTCCCTCCACTAAGACCTTCTTTATTGCTTTATAAAGCCTTTTAATCTCTTTTTCTGAAAGTTTATCGGCTTTTCTTTCCGGATGAATTCCGGCCAACCACAAAGCATCGGAGGCATAAATATTTCCCACCCCGGATAAAAACTTTTGATCCATTATAAGCGGCTTAATCATCTTTTTCCTCCCTTGAACCATTTCCTTTAACCGGTCGGCGGTAAAGTTTTGAGACAAAGGTTCGGGACCCAAGTTAGAGAGTTTATTTTTCAGTTCGTCGGTTTTCCAAAGCTCTATTTTTCCGAATTTTCTCAAATCGGAAAAAGCGATCTGCTTTCCGTTGTCCAGAAAAAACAAAAAGTGAATATATTTGTTCATTTTATCCTCTTTAAGGGGTCCGGGAATTTCTGAAACCCACTGCCCGGCTTTTCTTTTCCATTTTCCGTATAAAAGATGGCCGGTCATTTTATAATGGACAAGAAGAGACAATTTGCCGCTCAAATCAAAAATTACATTTTTGGCTCTTCTGGCCACATCCCTGATCTCTTTTCCCTTTACAAGCTGATCGAAAGATTTATTCAAGCTTCCTTTGGAAACTCCCATTTTGGGAGTATCGGTCCATACGTCAACGAAGGCCCTTCCCGGGACCTTCGTTTTAAGATAAGAAACACTTGATTCAACTTCCGGAAGTTCTGGCATATCAGTTGAAAATTAACTTCGTTATTCCAAAACTTCCTTTACCTTTTTAATTATCTCCTTAGGAGTAAAATGAGCTTTAATAAGAAAATCTTCCGCTCCCAAATCCAGCCCTTTTTCAACTTCCGATTTTTGTCCCAAGTTGGAAAGAATAACGATCGGTACCTCGCTCATCTTGGGCTTGTCTTGAATTTTCTCCAAAAACTCAAACCCTCCCATATTGGGCATAATAAGATCCAAGAGCACCAAATCGGGCTCAATCTCTTCCATTCTTTGCAAGCCCTCTTCCCCGTCTACCGCCTGAGAAACGTCATAACCTTCCTTGTTCAGTTTTCTGGTCACCATTTCTCGTAAGAATTTGTCATCTTCCACGACTAATATTTTTGACATGTTATTATATTGCTTTTAATTATTATTTTTCGGTTCTCCTATTTCGGAGATCACCTTATTAATCACCTCTTTGGGGTCGAAATCGGTTTTAATGATCCAATCTTCTACACCGAACTCCTTTACTTTGTCAATCTCAACGGGCTGACCCGAATTGGAAATTATTATGACCGGGATTTCGGACAGACCTTCCTCTTCCATAGCTCTTAAAACTTCGAAACCGTTCATCTCGGGCATTATTATGTCAAGAAGAATAAGGTCCGGACCGAACTCTTTAATCTTTTCTACGCCGATCTTTCCGTTTTCAGCAATTTCAACCTCATAGCCTCTTTCCAGTAGTTTCTTCTTCATTAAATTACGGACCATCTTTTCATCTTCAATTATCAATACCTTTTTCATATCTCTTAAATATTTATTTTCGATGCTCCTACTCCAATTTTAAATCGATTGAACGAGATTGTCAAACCCAAAAAGAACTAATCTTCATTTTTCCTTCTTTCAAGAGGTAATGTGAAGTAAAAAATACTTCCCTCTCCTTCGGTGGACTCAAAATCAATCTCTCCGCCGTGGGCTTCAACTATATTTTTGGAAATAAAAAGTCCCAATCCCGACCCCCTTACGTCTTTGGCGGCTACGTTTTCCGCTCGAAAGAATTTATCAAAAAGTCTTCCTTGTTGCTCTTCGGGAATGCCAACACCACTATCTTGAACCGAAACTCTGATATTTTCTTCGTCGGGCATACTGACCGTAAGGATGATTTCTCCTTCATTAGTATATTTTATAGCATTATCCAAAAAGTTTTGAATGACAATGCCTATCTTTTCCGTATCAATTTCCACTTTTGGAAACTCTTCTTTCACTTTGTTGAATTTAAATTCCAAATTATCTTTTTTCTTAATTATTTTTTCATACTCCTCAGCAATCGGTTTGACAACCTCCAGGATGTCAGTTTTTTGGGGCTCATAAACATACCTTCCTTCCTCTATCCTGCTTACATTAAGCAAATCGTTCACCAAAGAAACCATTCTTTCATTCGACTCATAGGCTTTTTCAATCAAATATTTTTCTTCTTCATCTAATTTTTCTTTCTTTTCCGAAGATTCTTCCAAAAACATTCCCAAGGTCCATTTAATCCCTGAAAGAGGAGTTCTTAATTGATGGGCGGCTACGGAAACGAATTCACTTTTAATTCTTTCTATTCTCTTTTCCCGACTGATGTCATGAACGTGGACAAGAGTTCCCAGACTTTCTTCTCCCTCCTTAATATTTGTAGTGCTGACTTCAAGATATATTTCTTTTCCGAGCTGGAGCTCTTCCTTAAATATGTCTTTTATCTTCTTTCCATCATCAGTTATAAGTTTTATCAAGGGTTTCAGAGTGGGGAAGGTAACCAAATCACTCAACGTCCTTCCCTTTACATCTCTGGATTTAATATCAAAAAACTCTTCCGCTTTCGGGTTGACTATATTCAAACTGTTATCGGAGCTGAAAAAGAACATTCCATCTATGTAGTTCTCAATAATAGCCGCAGTTTTCATTCTTTCTCTCTCCGCTCTTTTGTAGGATTGATCTACGTCTTCCAGTATATTGAGAAGTGCGGATCTTGAATCTTCCATCTGTCGTGCCTTTTCTTGCAGCTTCTCCGTTTTTTCTTCCAGCTTAGCTTTCATCTCCCTTTTTATTTTTCTTTTCTCCCAATCTTCGGTAAACGCAAACACAATTCCCTTCAGTTGTCCTTCTTTTTCCAATTTAACTCCCCAAGCTTTTACCGGAATCGGGTCTTCATTTTTAGTTAGAAAAGTTAGATCTTTCTTCTTTTTTTCTTCTCCGGTTTTAATCTTTTCAACCAAATCTTCCATTTCCTTTTTTTCCAAAAACATATCTTGAATTTCGGTTCCGATACATTCAAAGTTATCATAACCGGAAAGCTCAAGGAATGCCTTGTTCACTTCATAGATGCGCCCCAAGAAATTAACCCGGCAGTAGGGAATCGGAAAAACCGAAGATAATTCTTCGTTATAAGAACTTAAGCTTTCAAATTTTCGGTATTGATTATTTTCTTTCTCTCGGTTGTTCATCTTTTTTTAAGTTGTGTAACTCGTTTCGCAGTTTCTCTATATTTTTTTTAAGTTTTTTATTTTTCTCTTTCAGCTTTTCTTTGTCTCTTTTCAATTCAACCATTCTTAATTCTCTCCCCGTAGCTAAACGGTTGAATCTCTCTATTTCTTTCACCTTTTCTTTCATCTCACTTCTTATCTCTCTGGCTCGACTCAAGTCAACAAAAGCAAGAAAGAAAAAATCCTCTCCAGGAATCGTCTTTTTGTAAACATTTACCGGAGACTTCTTTTCATTCCCTTTAATAAAAAGCTCTCTGCCATTTACCCCTTTATCCATTATCTCTTCAGCTTCCTCCTGTTTGAATATCTTGCTCAACTTAGAATCCACGAGTTCATGTTTTTTGTACCCCGAAAGATCTTCCATTTTTTTATTTATTTCCAGCAAGCTTCCTTCCGAATCAATAAGACAAATCGCTACAGGCAAAAAAGAGAAAAAGCTTTCAAGATTTTTTTTAAAAAAATTAGCTTTGTTCATTTTCTTTTTTCAGTTTTTCAATCTCCTTTTTAAGTCTTTTATTTTCTTTTTTCAGCTTGATCATCTTTTTTTCTCTGCCGACCGTTAATTTATGAAATTTTTCCAGTTCTTCAACTTTTCTCTCCAGCTCTTCGGTTCTCGCTTCCACTTGGTCTTCTAAGCTTTCCGCCAACTCTTCCAGTTCTTTGGTTCTGGCCCTGACCTTAATTTCCAAAATTTTCTTAGCTTCTTCGAGCTCCTCACGAGTTTCTTTTAATTTTTCGGTCATCAAATTAAATTCTTTTCCTATCTCTTCTACTTCGTCCCCGGTTCGTATATTTATTCTATAGCTCAAATCACCTTTTGTAATCTTTCTTATCGCTTTTCTCAAATCGAGTAAGGGGGTTATTATTCTTTCCGTAAGTTTTAAAGCTAAGAATATGGATACCAAAACAGCGAGAGAAAAAATTACCGCCGCCCTTGAAAAAGCGGGGATGAAAAAGGCGGTTGCTCCCGCCATGCTGACTCCCATCACAGCGGTCCACTCTTCTTCTTCGAGTCCTTCCACCGGCCCCGCTAATACTTTGATATTTCTTCCTCGATAATCAGCTTCCCTGAAACGGATAGAGCTTACTCCGATGAACTCATCTTCAACCGTCATTCCTTTATAATCGGGGTCATCGGCAAAAAATATTTCTCCGTCCGGCCTCAAAACCCAAAAGAAAAGAATGTCCGGAGAATCACCGACTTGCTTCAATACCGTTTCGGGAACAAAATCTTCTTCCTCTTCCGAAATTTCTTTCAAAATACTGAGTAATGTCGTTTTTTCCCTTACTATCGAGTTTTCAAAAACATTGACGTGTTCTCTTACATGAAGAATCGTTACCAAAGTGATAGCAACGAAAGAAACAAAAACTATGGCGCCGAATATTCTGCTGAATATACTTGTTTTCATCTTCCAATTATATTTCAAACTTCATTTGATCTCTCGTCTTCTCATATTTACTCACCAAACTTGTAAAGTTGAACTTCTTAAAAAAAGTAGCTAATTCCTCTTTTTTATAACTGAACTTCGCTTCTTCCAGCTTCAGATTCAAATCAACGTCTTTTCGGAGAGTAACGAGTCTCTTGCTCTGAAAAGCTTGCTTTTTCTGATCTTTTAATTTTTTTCCGAAAGTTTTCTTAACCTTGTCCAAGTCTTCGTAAATTTCTTCAATTGATCCGTGTTTTTGAATAAGTGTTCTGGCTCTCTTTTTCCCTATACCCTTCACTCCCGGTATGTTGTCGGAAGGATCACCTCTCAATGCTTTATAATCAACAAAGAGGGAAGGAGGGACTCCGTATTTTTCCAAAACTTTTTCCTTATCAAAGTTTATCATTTTTTTTATTCCTCTTCCAGGCGAGCGGACAATAACGGATTTCTCTACGAGCTGCAGGAGGTCTCGGTCACCACTCAAAATAACAATTTCCAAACTGTCGGCCCATCTTTTCGTAAGGGTAGCTATTATATCATCGGCTTCGAAGCCTTTTTTTTCCAAGACCGGGACTCCGTATTTTTCCAACCCTTGCTTTATTAAGGGCAGTTGATCAACCAACTCATCCGGCATATCCGGTCTTTGCGCTTTATAATCCTCGAACTCTTCGTGTCGAAAAGTTTTCTCCTTGCGATCAAAAGCGGAAACTACGTAGTCCGGCTTTACATCCTCTATCGCCTTGGTAAATATCAAGAAAAATCCGTAGAGGGCATTAACCAACTTTCCCTCGCTTTTCAAAGGAGGCAAAGCGTGATAGGCCCTATAAACTAAAGCGTTGCTGTCTATGAGAAGTAACTTTTTCATTACTTTAAATTATCATATTTAGTTCGTTTGACCAACCTAATTGCAAGTGTTATTATATACTTATAATCCGAGTTCGGGGCATGGTGTAACGGCTAACATGCTCGCTTTGGGAGCGAGTGATTCTCGGTTCGAATCCGAGTGCCCCGACAACTGCGGGTGTAGCTCAACGGCAGAGCCCTGGCCTTCCAAGCCAGTCATGTGGGTTCGAGTCCCATCACCCGCTCCATACAAACGCCTCCTCGGAGGCGTTTTTTTTAATGTCTGCAAAATTGATTATCCAAATCCTCTTTTTCAAATTCTTTTTGTGATCCGCTATAAACAATTTCACCATCTTCAAGTAAATAAATTTTTTCAAAATACTTCAAATCTTCACGATTGCTAACCGCCATCACGACAGCCATCTCCTTTTCTTTTACGTATTCGTCAATCAGCCTATTGACTTTTTCTATTCCTTCCGGGTCCATCTGGCTGAAAGCTTCATCCAAAATTAGAATCCTCGGTTCCAGCGCCAACGCCCCGGCCAAGGCCAGTTTTTTCTTCTCTCCCCCGGAAAGAAAATGGATTACCTTGTCTTTCAGGTTTTCTATTCCCAGAGATTCCATCACTTGCATGGCTCTGCCTTCTGCCTTTTTCCTTTCCCAACCGTAATTGAGCAAGGAAAATTTAATATCGTCTATTACGGTCGGCCCGACCAATTGATCCTCGACGTTTTGCATAACCGCTCCCACTCCACTACCGACCTCGGAGAATTTTTCAGCGGGATTAACACCTAAAAGAGAAACCTTCCCTTCCGTAGGTTCCAAGACTCCCAAAAGATGAAGTATCAAAGTCGTTTTACCCGAACCGTTGGCTCCGACCAAAGCCACTTTTTCTCCTCTTCGGACTACGAAATCCAACCCACAAGCGGAAACTTCGGTCTTGTCCGGATATTTGTGTTTTACACAATGCAATCTGGCCAACTCCTTTTTCATAATAAATAAAAATTAATTATTAAGAAAATTATTCCCGTAAAGACAAGAACAAAATCGGCAACATTCACTTTCTTTTTTGATTTAAAATAGATTTTTTCCTTAAAACCTCTTATTTGCAGAACGGAATGGATCCGCTCGGCTCTATCTATCATTTCCAAAATTAGAAAACCGACCACTTTAGCGATCGAGTAAAATTTTCTATTCTCAGCACCTCTGATTTTCACCATGGTTATTTTCTTATTCAAAACATCCAAAAAGACAAAAAAGTATCTGTAAGTAAAAAAAAGAACCATTCCTAAAAAAGGGCTAAGTTTTGAAACGATTCCAAAAGTTTCGAAGTACGGGGTCGTAAAAGAGTAAAAAAGAGTTAAGAAGGCGGCAACATAAGCACGAAAAAGCAAAACAAAAGGAAAACTCCCCACGGCAATAAATTGACTGAAAGCAAATATGGAAGCGAAAAAAGCCGGATAAAGAGCCCATTTGGTCATTTTGGCTACCGGGATTCTACCGACAAGAGATATGAGCAGGATAAATCCAAAAACTAAAAGCAGAGGATAGATTTCTTGAGAAGAAATTATAAAGATCAGAAGCATTATAAAAAACGCCAGCTTGGAATAAGCCGACATCCTTTGAAAAAAAAGCTTCTGGTTAGCGTAATAATCGACCAAATTTATATCATTCATAAGAGGTCCGGTCTCGATTTTCCTAAAAATGAAATAACCAGTCCGGATATTATCGATTCTACAATCGCCGCATATAAGAAAAGCGGCATAACTACAGCCATAAATCCGGTCAGTGAAATTTCCTCAAGATAATAACCGTGATGATGATCGTCTTCCTTTATGTGATGGTGCTCTTCATGACTTTCTTCCCCGTGATGAAGGCTTGCATCATGATAATCTCCATGCTCATCATCTTCATGATAGTGGTCATCATGGTCATGATGGTTATGGTCGTGATCATTAACAAGAATCTCTTCCGGGTTCAGATTAACCGCAAACACCAATCCTCCCAAGAGAATAAAGGAAAGTCCTAAACTTAAAAAAGCAACCCCTCCCGCGGAAATCCCTCTTAGCCATTCTTTTTCACCAATTATATTTTTAGCCGCCTTGAAAAGTAAAAAGCCGAAAACGGCTTGAGACCATAAAAGCAAAGTGTTTAGCCCTATGACGGTTACACCGCCGTGTCCTACGGAAGCGAGAAGAGAATTAACTACCAAAGAAACCACCAAAGCCCAAAAGGGGCCGACGATTATTCCGACAACAACCATCAGATTAATATGAACCGGCAATCCGAGAGGAACCGACATCACCAAAAGCGAAAGACCGCTGAGCAAAGCGGCCAAAGGCAGCTTTTCTTTCTTCTTTTTTGCAAAGTGAGAACTTATCAGGAAGCAAATTGCTACCACTACGAAGCCGGCTATCCAGAGCCAGGGCGGTAATACTCCGTCGGGTATCTCTATATGCATATCACTTTGCGTACTGAATTACTCTTTTTTCTCTTATGACACTGACCTTTATTTCACCGGGATAATTGAGCTCTTTTTCTATTTTATTAGCTATATCCTTGGACAACTTTTTAGCTTCCAGATCATTTATTTCATCCGGCTTGACGAACACTCTCACTTCTCTTCCCGCTTGTACCGCATAGGCTTTCCTTACTCCCGAAAAGTCGGCTGCAACCTCTTCCAGTTCTTTAAGTCTTTTAAGATAATTTTCAAGCGTGTCTTTCCTGGCTCCGGGACGAGCACCGGAAATAGCGTCGGCGGTCTGAACGATTATCGATTCCAGGGTTTCAAATTCGTATTCTTCATGATGTGATTTCATTGCATCGATAACCTTTTGACTTACTCCGAATTTTTCCAAAACTCTTATCCCTATGTCAACGTGGGACCCCTCAACTTTGTGATCCAGAGCTTTTCCGATGTCATGAAGAAGTCCCGCTTTTTTACAGACGAACTCGTCAGCGCCGATTTCAGCAGCGAGCCCTTCCGCCAAATAACTTACTTCTCTGGCGTGAAGCAAAACGTTTTGTCCATAACTGGATCTGTAGTAAAGCCTACCCAAAAGCATTATTATTTTTGAGTCGAGCTCAACTATACCGGTATCATAAACCGCCTGTTCACCGGCTTTCTTGATTTGATCGGAAATTTCCTCTTCGGCTTTTTCAACCATTTCTTCTATTCGAGCCGGTTGAATGCGACCGTCAAAGATCAGCTTCTCCAAAGCCGTTTTGGCGATCTGTCTTCTTATCGGATCAAAACTGGATATGAGAACCGTTTCCGGGGTGTCGTCAACAACTATCTCCCCTCCCGTCAACTTCTCGAGGGTTTTAATATTTCTTCCCTCTTTACCGATGATTCTTCCCTTTATGTCGTCATCGGGAAGAGAAACGTTGGTAGTGGTTAGGTCTTGCGCTTGAGAGGCACCGTATTTTTGAATTACGGTCGCTAAGATTTCTTGTGCTCTTCTTTCATACTTTTCCTTTCCTTTCTTCTCAAGCTTTCTCATTTTCTCGAATATATCTTTTTCCATATCTTTTTCTATCTTTTCCATTATTTCCTTTTTCGCCTCCTTTTCATCCAAATCGGCTATTCTTTCCAGCTCCTCTTCCGCCTCGTCTCTCAGCTCTTCAACACGTTTTTTCATATTTCGAAGCTTTTCCACTTTCCCCTCGAGCTCTTGCTCTCTTTCCTCGAAATCGGCGATCTTTTCGTCTATATTGTTTTCTCTTTTGAGAAGAAATTGCTCTTTCTTTCTCAGTTTTTCTTCCTTTTGTTCAGCTTCTTTTCTTGCTTCTTCCAATATTTCTTCCGCCTTTTTCTTCGCTTGCTCGATCATGCTCTTACTTTTTTCCCGAGCCCGATTCATTCTGTTTTGTACTTTGGTCTCTATTGCTTCATAGTCGCGCTTTGCTACTTTTTGACGAGTGTGGTAGCCCAAAACCGCTCCGACCACGAGGGCGGCCACACCCACGAGTAGGATGATTAAAGTTTCCATATTGAATTATTTTTGGCACTTTAGGGTTCATACTAAGTTAATACCAAATGTAAGCTTAAACCAGTGTTTAGCTTCATACCATCAATTGAATGAGATATTTTATTCGAGAAAGCGCAGGCTTATCCAAGAAATAAACCTACGATAAATAATGATAAAAGTATTGAGGTTAATATATTTTCAAAAAATCATACGGTCTTTCTTTGCCCAAAACAACAATGGGTGCTTTTTCTGTAACTCGTAAACGGACAATCTCATACTTAAAATTCAATCTTGAATAAACTCATCAATTTGACAGTAATTTAGTTTAAACGCTGGTTATGTTTTTAATAATTTCTACTAAAAATATATCAGACAATCAGGCTCGTGTCAACGAAAAAACCCGCCACAGGGCGGGCTTTTCGGCTTCTTTCAGCTTAAAATTAATCGTCTTTTTTCAGTTTTTCCGGTCCGCTTATCACTTCATCGATAAGTCCGTATTCTTTAGCTTCCTCCGCGGACATAAAGAAATCCCTGTCGGTATCCTTTTTTATTTTTTTAAAAGATTGACCGGTATGGTCGGCTAAAATTTGATTGAGTTTTTTTCTCACTTTCAATATGTGATTGGCAGCAATCTCTATTTTGGCCGCTTCCCCTTCGGCACCCCCCATAACTTGATGAAGCATCGCTTCCGAATTAGGGAGTCCGAATCTTTTTCCCTTTTCCCCGGCGGAAAGCAAAACGGCACTTATCGAAGCGGCAATTCCAACACAGACAGTGGAAACGTCCGGTTCGACATGTTGCATGGTGTCGTAGATTGCCATTCCGGCGGTCACCGATCCGCCCGGACTGTTGATGTAAAGCTGTATGTCTTTTTTTGAGTTTTGGCTGGCCAAAAAGAGAAGTTGAGCAATTACCGAGTTGGCTACCTGGTCATTTACCGGGCCACCCAAAAAGATAATCCTTTCTTTTAAAAGCCGAGAATATATGTCATAAGCTCTTTCTCCTCGCGGACTTCTCTCTATCACCGTCGGTACTAAATTCATATTTTTTGGTTTTTTATTCATCTTTTTCTTGAGAATCTTCCTCTTCGGAAGAATCCTCACCTAATGATTTGACGTCAATTTTCCATCCGGTTAAGTTAGCGGCGAGTCGAACGTTTTGCCCTTCCTTTCCTATGGCCAAAGACAGCTCTTCATCGGAAACCGTCGCTACGGCCTTGTTTTCTCCCGTTGCTTCCACCTGATGAACGTTGGCCGGTGACAATGCGTTCGAAATCAACTCCTTTTCGTCTTCGGACCATTCTATTATATCAATTTTTTCACCGTCCAGCTCGGAAATAACGGCTCCGACCCGGGTTCCTCTTTGACCTACCGCCGTACCAACGGGATCAACCCCCTCTTCGTTGGAATGAACCGCAACCTTGCTTCTGGATCCGGGTTCTCTGGCAATCGCTTTGATTTCCACGACTCCGGTCGATATTTCCGGAACTTCCAGCTCGAAAAGCTTAGAAACCAGCTTCGGAAAAGCTCTGGAAAGATAAACGGCGGGGCCTTTCGGGTTTTTCTCCACTTTGAGAACATACATTTTGTATCTTTGTCCCGTTTTATAATACTCTCCGGGAATTTGCTCTTCTTTCGTCAAAATACCCAACACTTTTCCGATGTCAACCAGAATCTTTCTTCCTTCCACTCTCTGAATTACTCCTGAGATGACTTCTCCTTCTTTCTCTTTGTATTCTTCATAAGTCAAGTCTCTTTCCGTCTCTTTTATTTTTTGTAGAACGACCTGTTTGGCGGTTTGGGCGGCAATCCTGCCGAAACTCTCCTTGCTTTCCAGTTTTTCCTTGATTTCCTCTCCCGGCTCTCCGTCTTCGGCATCTTCGGCCATTACGTGACGTTTGGGGTTGAATCTAACCCTTTCTCCGGCATCATCCAGTTCACCTTTTTTTAGCATTTCCAACTCTTCGTCCGAAAGAATCATGTCCTCATCAACGACCTTTTTGACTTTCCAAAAATCAACTTCTCCCGTTTTGGGATCGAAATCAGCTTTGATAAGATCGCCCTTTTCCCCGTATTCTTTTTTATAGGCGGTAGCTATCGCTTGTTC
>PWHM01000099.1 GCA_003554915.1 Candidatus Nealsoniibacteriota bacterium | reverse complement strand
ATAACAAGTAGTAAGGAAAGCTCCACAAAGCGAATTCGTGAATTCATTTTCAAATCCTCCTTTCAATTCAATTTTTAAGATCCAAGTTGTTTATATTATACTTTTTTTATCGATTATGTCAATTACAGCTACTCCTTAATTTTAATTATAAAAAACTCCGTCTTCAAAATTTAAAATTCGAGAATTTATATACATGAATTGGTGATAAGCCGATATCATTGTCGAATATTTCTTGACAAAAAGAGTAGCTGGATTATATAATAATTTACCGGCACCTCGTTTCTTTAGCGAAGGAGGGATGAAAAAAAGGGGTGCTTTTTGTGATTTTAGAACCTTAAAAATTTAAGGAGGTGCAAATTGAAAATGGAAGCAGGAAAAGGACTGAATGTCAAAGACCTGATAAGGAAAGAGAAGCAGACGAGAAATGAGAAGAAGGAAACGATTACCTTGGAAGAGTATCTTGACGTAGTTCGCGAAAATCCGGAAGTCGCCCAAACGTCACCAGCCAGAATTTGGCAGATCTTCGAAGAAGAAGGGAGGAAAGAAATTCCCGAAGAAGAAAAAAGGATTCTTCAAGCTGATTACCGTTATAATCTTATATCTGATGAGCTTTTCGGAGTAGAAAGAGCAGTCGAAGAGGCTACCGAGTATTTTAAAGCCGGAGCCAAAAGGGCCTCCACGGCGAAGCAAGTACTTCTACTCGTAGGACCGCCGGCCGGAGGCAAATCGACATTTGTTAGAATTTTAGTCAGGGCTTTGGAGAACTATAATTCGACCAAGGTCTACAGAATCAAAGGATGTCCGATGAATGAAAGCCCCCTCCACGCATTGCCTCGATATATTCGGAAAGAGTATTGGGACAAGGAAAGAGCCGCCCGCTTGGGAATTGAAGAACCGATTGAGGAAAGCTTGGGAATTCCGACCATAAAGGGAAATCTTTGCCCGCACTGTCAGATGTCTTTATTCTCAAAGAGTGAAGAGATGCCGGGGAAGTATTACAACCCGGAAACCGGAAAGAGAGAATGGTGGAAGGTAGAAGTTGAGACTTTTAAGTTTTCCACTCAAACTCAAACCGGTATAGGCTCTTTTGAGCCCAGTGACGAAAAAACTCAGGATGTAGGAGATTTGGTCGGGCACGAAAATATAGGAATTACCAACAATCCGAAGTACGGTCGAAACCATCCCAATGCGTTTTGGCTGGACGGTGCGCTGGAGTGCGGAAATCGGGGAATCACCGAAGGAAGAGAGTTTTTGAAGAAAGGGATAGATGAAAGATTACTCTGGACCTTTATTAACGTAGCGGAGGAGCAAGAGATAAAGGTTCATGGGAGCTCCTTTCCTCACATTTCCGTAGACACGGTTGTCATAGGACACTGCAATCTTACGGGATACAAGGATTTTACGGGTGACAGTGCTCACGAAGCGCTTCACGACAGGATTTACAGTATTCCGTTCCCGTATCCTTTACGGGTTAAAGACGAAGTCAAGGTCTATCGTAAGTTGATAGAGCAGGAATCCGAATTCGATTTCGAATCCATTCACATCGCGCCGGAGGCTTTCCGCCTGGCAGCTATTTTCGCCGTATTGACTCGCCTGAAAGAATCGGAAATGGGTGTCGACAAGATGACCAAACTTGAGGCTTACAACGGTGAGTCTGTCGATCTTACCGACACTGAACAAAAACCCGTTGACCTGCGGGAATTGGTCAGGGAAGGTCAGGCGTCCGACGATATGGAGCAGAGGGAAGGAATGTTCGGTATCTCGTCAAGAGACGTGCTGGCCGCCTTGAATCAGGCGTTAAGCAAGATAGAAATCGAAGGTTGCTTGACTCATTTGGCGACAATCAGAGCCCTGAAAGATGTTTTCCGGCACAGAATGGGATATGAACCGGAACAAATAGATTCTTTTCTGGACAATTTGACCGGGGGAGAGGGTTCGTCGGTAATGGAAAAATTCGAAGAGATGATTGTCGAAGAAGTTTCCAAGGCTTATTTGGAGACTTACGGAGAATTGGTGGACGATCTTTTTGAAAAATATTTGCGAGAAGCCGAGTATGACAGACAGCTAAAGAGAAAGTATGTTAAGGAGTCGACAAGCTATAAGCGCGATCCGGTAACGGATGAAGTCTTGAAACCGGATACCGATTTCTTGAAGTCCGTAGAGAAGTTTATGCAGATAACCAGTAAGGAAGCGGATATCTTCAGGGGAGAAATTTTGGAACTCAAAAATTCCAGAGAAGATTTCGGTCCCGAAGATTACAGACCGCTCAGAAAAGCCATCGAAGACAAGGTTCTGGAAGATGCCAAAGGGAATCTTTATTTGGTTCTCTCGACTGATAAAGCCAAAGAAGAAGCCGACAAGAAGAAGGGAGAGCAAATATACGAAAATCTCATTAAGAAAAGAGGTTTTTGTGAGGTCTGTGCCACGGAAGCCATAGAAAAAGTCACTCAGATTTTAAACAGGTAAAGGTCAAAGGGGGCGGGTAGAGCTCGCTCCCTATTTTTTTTCAAACCGAAAGGAGGTTTGAAAATGCCCATAAAGAGAGGAAAAGAGCATAAACAGAAAGGAAACAGGGATGCCAAAAGACACCGGAAAAAGCAAAAGGAAATCATCAAGAAGAATATGAAAAAGATAATATCTGAAACCTCGATAATAACCAAGAAGAAAGGAAAAAAGGTCAAGATACCGATTCGGTCGATAGTTATTCCCGATTTTAAGCCCGGAAAGAGAAACCAAGACGGAGATGGGAAAGGAAAGTCCGAAGGAAAAGGTGCCGGAATAGGGCAAGGAAAAGGAAAAAAAGGAGATGTAATCGGAGAAAAGCCGGGGCAAGGCAAACAACCTGGAAAGCCGGGACAGGAACCGGGAGAAGATTATATAGAGAGTGAAGTTGAAATTGCTGAAATAATAGAGATGATGCTTGAAGATTTGGGACTTCCGAACCTGGAAGATAAAAAGCACAATGCCGAGATGGAGTCGATTGAAGGGTATAAAATATCAGGAATAAGAAAAAGTGGCCCTCACGTACTTCTGGACAAAAAAAGAACCAGTCGTCAAGGAATAGGAAGATTCTTCGCCTTTTTAGAGACTTTGAAGCAAGAGACCGGAAAAGAAGAAATAGTCTGCTACAATGCCTTGCGCCAGGCCGACGGAAATTTGGGCATGGCCTTGGATTTATTGGAATCCGAAGAAGTAAAAATGGAAGTTGAAGAGGTAGAACCTTTTCCCGTCCTGATGGCTGAAGACAGGAGATATCTGAATTTAAAAGAGGATGTCACCCATCATTCCAATGCGGTTATTTTCGCCATGATGGACGTTTCCGCTTCGATGACTACCGACAAGAAGTATCTGGCCCGTTCAATGCTTTTCTGGATAAATGAATTTTTGAAAAAGATGTATGAGAATGTAGAGATAAGATTCATAGTTCACCATGCTCGTGCAAGACAGGTAAATGAAGAGAACTTTTTCAGAACCCACGAATCGGGAGGCACTAAATGCGTTGAAGCTTATAAACTGGCTACGAGTCTGATAAAATCCCAATATCCGACTTCGGAATGGAATGTTTACGTTTTCCATTTTTCCGACGGGGAAGACTGGGATTCCGATTCCACTGTTAATGAAGCCCGAAGAATGCTTCAAGATTTGAAGATAAACATGCTCGGATACGGAGAAATCAGGGTAAACGGACGCCCCTTCTCTTCAAGCTTGAGAAAGGGGTTCGAAGAAAACCTTGAAATGAATGTGATAGATCGAGATGACTTGAAGCTGATGGTCGGGAACAGGTTTTTGGGAATGGTCATAAGAAGTAAGGACCATATCTTACCCGCCATACGGGAATTTCTGAAGAAAGAGAGGTGGAGAAAATGAGAGATTCCGAACTGGAAAGATTGCGGGAAATAGAACCGGAAATAAAAAGGATAGCTGAAGATATGAATCTCACCACCAAGGAAATAGACTTTGAAATCGTTTCTTCCAGAAGAATGATAGAAGCAATGGCTTATCGCTTTCCCACTAATTTTTCACATTGGAGTTTCGGTAGGGATTATGATCGTATCCGAACTATATATGAGCATCGCGGAGCGGGAATACCTTATGAAGTCGTTTGGAATTTCAGCCCCCCGAAAGCTTTTTTGGTGGAAACTAATCCGATAGCCTTGAACATTCTGATAATAGCTCACGTTTATGGCCATGTGGACTTTTATCTTGAAAATAAGTTTTTAAAGAAAGCGGCTGACTGTTATGACTTGGCCCGGGAAGCGAGAAGCGCAGAAAGAAGGTTCAAAGAATATCAAAGAAAGCACGGATTGGAAGAGTATGAAAAGACGATAGAGTCGGCCTTTAGTCTTGATGCCTATCATCCCCCCGATAGAATGGTGGAGCGGGAAGACGACGAGAGACTGAGAAGAAGATTGATAGACTTGAAGAAGAAAAAAATGAAAGATGTTCAAAGGCGTGAATTTAACAGGGACAAAAACGAACTTTTCAGGATTAAAAAAGAGATTGATAAGCTGCAAAGTGCGGACCCTCCCATTCCCCGTTATGATATTTTGAATTATATTTTGGAAAAGTCACCGAAGCCGCTCAAAGGATGGCAAGAAGATGTAGTTTCGACAGTCAAGACTCAGGGAGAATTTTTCGAATATCAAAAGAGGAATAAACTTCTTAATGAAGGATGGGCGACATTCGTTCATTGTAAGATTATGCGCAAGCTTTTTGAAGAGGGTCTGATTTCTCAGAAAGAACACCAGGAATATGCTCGATTTCATTCCCAAGTAGTCAGCAAAAGCAAAACAAAGTTCAACTGGTACGATGTCGGACTTGCTCTTTTTGAAGATTTGATTTACAGATGGGACAGAGGAATGCACGGAAAGGAATTCGAAAACAGTAAAGACCCTCACAAATGGTTGTCTTGGAAGAAAAATGAAAATGGTGAAAATGCGGGCTTGGCGAAAGCTTTCGAAGTGAGAAAAAATTACACTGATAGGATGGCGGTTGAAAGCTTTTTCGATGGAGCTTTTATAAGGGATGCAGAAATATATATTTGGGAAAAAAGAATCAATCCCCGAACCGGAATGATAGAATACGTTATTGCCGAAGATGATCCGAAAGTAATCAAAAAGCTGCTTCAAAATAAGGTTAGTCTTTACGGAACTCCGATTATAAGGGTGCAGAATGGAAATTATAGAGGCAATAATGAATTGTATCTGAAGCATGAATTTACAGGATTCGAATTAAATCCCAAACTTGAAAGGGGAGCTCTCGAAAACTTATATCATCTCTGGGGCAAACCGGTCCACTTGGAAACGGTAGAAATAGTCGAAGAGAATAAAGAAAAAGGAAAGATGTCTTTAAAAGGATTAATTCACACTTATGATGGAAAAGAGCACAAAATAAATAAGGAGGCTTAATTTCTAAAACCGCCGGAAATACCGGCGGCTTTTTTTTAAAAAAACCGGCTATTGATCAAGCCGGTCTGTTTCTTCTTGATGTATGTCTTCAATTTCTTCTGCGGTCACCACCGCTTTTTTAAGGAAAGATTTTTTCAAATTTTCCAACATAATTTTCATGTTTTCCAGGTCGGTCTCTGCGTCTGTCAAACTTTTCAACTTTCCGTCT
>PWHM01000101.1 GCA_003554915.1 Candidatus Nealsoniibacteriota bacterium | reverse complement strand
CAGCATCACCGTGTCCAGTATATTTCCATTCATTATTACCTGCCGGAGTTATCTTGTGGACCTCGTCATCAGTAGAACCAGAATAGACATATCCATCAGCATCTACTGCTACACCCCGCACAGTATCACCGTGTCCAGTATATACCCACTCATTATTGCCTGCCGGAGTTATCTTGTGGACCTCACCATCACCAGAAGCTGAATAGACATATCCGTCAGCATCTACTGCTACTGCATACACCCAGTAGCCGTGTCCAGTATATACCCACTCATTATTACCTGCCGGAGTTATCTTGTGAACTTCATTATCAACAGAACCTGAATAAACATACGGGCCAGTGTCGTCTTGATCGGAAGCGATCTGCCAAAACCTTTGCTCCTCAAAGACGGGTTCGTCGTCACTCGTAGAAACGTTTTCATAAAACTCCAGAGACCCGAGAAGATAAAACTCGGGGCTTACATCGGGAGCATTAAAAGCGTAGGAAAGTTCGAAGGATTCCCCCTTTTCAAGACTCACGTCGCTCCAGGTAAGGGTTTTTTCGTCTTCCTCTTTTGAAGTTCGGAAGTCGAAGATTGAAGATTCGTCAACTATCTCGAACGATCCCGGAATTGTTTCCACAACCTTTCCGCTGAAGTCCCGGTTGGCCTCAACGCTGAGCTTTACCCCATAGTCAGCCGGCGGATAAATCCTGGTCGGACCCGCTCTCTCCACGTCAAAAGGCACGAATTCGCGGACTTCGAAAGAATCTGTCATCGTCCTGGTACCGTTTTCGATGTCAGCGGTGAGTTCCATCTCGTAGTTTCCAACCTCGTCCGGCAATTCATAGTAAGCGAAGTAATCGGGAACTTCCACATAAGAATCCCCTGCACACTCTCCGCTGTAATTTACCCCGTCGGGAGTGGAAAAAATTTCTGTTTCGCCCGTTGGTGTTTTAATTTTGAGTTCCATCTCGGCATCACAAATAGTATGACCTTCGTCGTCCAACACTCCCATCTGGACGTAAGACTCTTCGTCCGTCGGAATGTAAACGGATTTATTGACATTTAGTGCTAAAACTCCCCAGGTGAAGTCCTGCTCGACCGTATGGGTCTCATTTCCTTTCTCAAAAGTCATGCTCACTTTATACTTTCCGGGTCGAAAGGAGCCGTTCGCCTTTTCTATGCCCAAATGTAAAGGCGAGTCAACTGTTATTAAAGCTTCCACACCTTCTTCGAGCGTCTTCACGGAACCGTTCGGTTCAGTAAGGGTTATATTTTTAACTTCCGGCTTCCTTTCGAAAATAGCTCCGGCTTTGGTGATAATGCCCTGTGAATCACGTCCGGTTTCTTTTATTGTAAACGAGGGTGTTTCGTCACCCCGCCAGTGCTCTTTGTCAGCTTCAAGTACGAACTCTTCCTCTTCATAAGGCTTGTAAGAAGCATCCACCCACACACTATCCAGATAAGCGGTAAATTCCACCTCTCCGCCGACAACTCCCTCCAGTTTTATCTGTAAGTTTTCTACATCTTCCCAAGATTCAAGAAAAGGAGCTTGATAAGCAAAATATCCGTCATTTAAATTATTGGAAAGTTTGCTACCGGACAGGGTATCCAATTTGAGCCACTCCTGCCCGTTGAGAGTATATAAAACGTTTATTTTTGCATCGGGGTCGGGAAGAGTCGTTTCTTCATCAACTTCCTCGTCGTCCTCACCCTCTTCACCACCCTCCTCACCTCCGTCAACTTCTTCATCTTCCGGTTCTTCCTCCTCACCTCCATTGCCTTCCGTTTCCTCTTCTTCCACTTCCTCATCTTCCTTATCTTCTTCGTCTTCCGGTTGTTCCTCGTCTTCTGTTTCTTCCTTATCTTCTTCGTCTTCCGGTTGTTCCTCCGTGTCCTCTTCTTCTGTGTCTTCTGTCTCCTCTGTCTCTTCTTCACTTTCTTCCTCTGTTTCACCTTCTTCTTCCGATTTTTCCTCCGTATCCTCTTCTTTCACTTCCTCATCTTCTTCGTCTTCAACGTTTTCTTCGTCCTCCTCCTCACCAACCCCTTCATCTTCAGTGTCTTCTTCACCTTCTGTTTTTTCCTCGCCTCTTACCTCTCCGTCCTCCTTATCTTCTTTCATTTCCTCGTCGCCCCCTTCACTTTCTTCATCGTTTTCTTCTTCTTCCTCTTTCTCTTCCTCTCCTTCTTCATCTCCCGGTTCTTCCTCGTCTTCTATATCTTCCTCTTCGTCTTCCGATTGTTCCTCGCTTTCTTCCTCTTCTGTTTCTGCCTCTCCTTCTTCATCTTCCGGTTCTTCCTCGTCTTCTGTCTCTTCTTCAATTGTATTTGAAGAACAGGCGGAACAGCCTCCGTTTTCTTGAGCAAAAACATTTCCAACGCCCATTAATCGCCAAGATCTCTGCCAGAAACCGGTATCACCCATATCCTCATCATTTGTCTCCATCTCATTGTCTTTTGTCGGGTCTTCTCGATCGCCATCTACAGGATCATCAATAAACAAATCCTGCTCTTTTTCACCCAAAGCAAAAGAAAAATTAACAGTCGCTTCAGTCAACTCTTTTTGCTGAAGTTCTTTAAAAGATAATTGTTCTTCCGCCCGAGCTGTGGAGCCGAATAAAAATTTTTCTGCACGACTCCGAAAAGATACTTCTGCTTCCTCTCCTTCTTCCTCTTCTGTTTCTTCCTCTCCTTCTTTCTCACCTTCTGTCTCCCCGCCCTCCTTGCCTTCTTCATCTTCCAGTTGTTCCTCCGTATCCTCTTCTTCTGTGTCTTCTGTCTCCTCTGTCTCTTCTTCCCTTTCTTCCTCGCTTTCTTCACCAGCTTCTTCTTCCTCTTCTGTTTCTTCATCACCTCTTACCTCCCCGGCCTCCTTGTCTTCTTCCTTATCTTCTTCGTCTTCCGGTTGTTCCTCCGTATCCTCTTCTTCCTCTTCGCCTTTTTCAACATCTTCACCCACTTTCTCTTCCTCATCTTCTATTTCTTCCTCTCCTTCTTTCTCACCTTCCTTTGTTTCGCCTTCTTCGTCTTCTGTTTTTTCCTCTCTCTCTTCCCTTTCTTCTTCATCTTTTTCATCCTCTTCTTCTGTGTCTTCTCCAATTGATTCAATCTTATAGTCCGGTCGAAAATTACTACACACCACATCCTCGTCTCCTCCTTTGTAAATTGCTGAATTTTCATCATCAAAATGATCTATGGAAGCTTTTTCCGAAACTGCCGGTCGACCTTGGGCATTTTCCACAACTTCCCAGGATCCGGTACATTTTTCCGGATAAAGAGTTACCGTTTTTTCCGAAGTTATAACTGCCGAAGATATTCTTTGTAAAGGTTGAAAAAATAACCCGCTAAAAATAAAAAGGATCGCAATTAAAGATCCGAAAGCGATTTTTCTTAGAAATTTTTTGCGTTCTATTAGAAATTTTTTCTGCTCGGTTCTGGAGATCTTTCCGCTGTCTTTATACCTTTTCAAGTCCTTTTTATGAACAAGTAAAACCAATCCTTTCTTTTTACCGAAGACGGATAACTTTCTTTTGGATCGAATCTTTTCCGTATGCGCCAAAAACCTTACATAAACGGGATCACGACCAACGGATTTCGAAGCTTCTTCGACAGTTAAATATATTTTTTTAGAAAACTTCATTGTGAAAACCTTTCACACATTAAATCTTAAAATGACTTTAATAATTTTATCACAAACGAAAGAAAGCACAAGCAAATTATTACTATCAAATCTAAAACTAACCCACCCCCACTTACTCCTTTTTTTTATTTACATCCCCCTTTACACCTCGTAGGTGTAAATATAGGTGCAAATATCATCATAAAAACCCCTTCTTTACACCTCGTAGGTGTAAAGTTACCTATTTTATGTTATAATTCGTGAAGATATTTATAAAACATGATAATTTTTAAGATTTATGAAGAATATAATTGAAACAAATAATACTTACCACGTATTAAATAAAAGTATAGCCGGATATGAAATATTTAATTCAGAAGAGGACTATTTGCGAATAATTCGAGCTATGAGATTTTTTTCTCTTGATGGGAGTTTGCCTAAATTTTCTCAATTTTTAAATTTTAAAAAAGTTGAAAGAGTTGGCTTTGAAAATGCTCTTGAAGAAAGAAGCAAAGAAGAACCTATAGTTGATATAATTGCTTATTGCATCATGCCTACTCATTTTCATTTTGTACTTAAACAAAATAAGGATCAAGGAATAAGCGAATTTGTGGGGAACTTATCTAATTCTTATTCTCGATATTTTAACAGTAGATATAGTAGACGTGGACCTTTGTGGCAAGGACGTTTTAAAAGAGTAAAAGTTGATTCTGATGAACAGCTTAGGCATTTAACCAGATACTTGCATCTGAATCCGGTATCAGCTGGTCTTGTAAAGGACCCAAGTGAATGGAGGTGCTCTTCTTATTGTGAGTTCGTTGAACCAGAGATAATTGACAATCCTATATGTAATTACGAAGGTGTTTTAGATATAAATCCTGAAAAGTATAAAGAGTTCGTTCTCAGTAGAGCTGATTATCAAAGAGATTTAGAGGTAATTAAAAAGAGGGTGTTAGAGTAAACCTATTTACACCTACGAGGTGTAAAGAAGGGGTTTTTGATATTTACACCTACGAGGTGTAAATCAAGGTGTAAATTGAGGTGCAAAGCTTTTACCAATAGTTTTTAATTAAAAGGGGTAAAAAAAACAGGCGGAGGGCTGTTTTGTTTTTTTCTTGGGTTTTTTATAGAGCCCATTTCTACACCCCAGGGGTGTAGAAATAGGGGGAATGGGTGAAAAGCAAAAACCGCCTCTCGGCGGCGGGTGGCGGGGACGACCGGACTCGAACCGGCAACTTCATCCTTGACAAGGATGCGATCTAACCAATTGATCTACGTCCCCTTTTTATTAAATAAATGTGCCGATGGAGGGATTCGAACCCCCGACTTAATGCTTATGATGCATTTGCTCTAACCCCTGAGCTACACCGGCTTATTTTCCAAAATGGCATTTCTTTTTAAGCCTTCTATCCAGCCTTCTATTTTTCTTTTTAACTTTCTTGCATCTAACACCCTTACTCTCAGAACTCCAAAATAATCCTCTTTTTTATCTTTTCCGCCTCCAGAATAAAAATTCGTTTCATCAAATTGTTCTAAAGGAATTTTAGTAATTCTACTCCAAAAATTTTCGATTTTTTCTTGATTATTTTTCTTGCATTTACCCAATCTAATCCTGACTTTAAAATCCTTTTCTTTTACTCCACAAATCTCTCTAAACCATCTCATCATTAATTTTATCAAATAAGGATCCATATTCACTACAGCTACATGAGCCGGTGACTCATAAGTGTAACCTTCACTCCAATAAATCGCCAACCCACAAATAAAAAGATTATCTTGACTCATTTTTCCAATCTCTTCTATCCCTCTCTTTTTAAATTCAGTCTTTTCTTTATACTTGCGTTTTAAATACTTATTTCTCGTAGCTCTTCCTCCTTTTAAACTTCCTTTTCTCTCTTTACTTCTCAATATAGAAAGTTCTTCTTTTTCTAATTCTATCTCTCTACACCATAAACTGGCACTACTTTTTGAAATGTTCAACTTACCGGCTATCTCTGACAAGCTTAATCCTTCTTTTCGCAAATCGCGTGCTTTTTTGCGTTTTAAGGGTTTAGCCATTT
>PWHM01000056.1 GCA_003554915.1 Candidatus Nealsoniibacteriota bacterium | reverse complement strand
CTACGGCTGACGGTAGCGTAGATACCGACCAGGATACAGGTGACCTCTACTGGGTGGTCACTCAAAGTATCACTTCCCCGCCTCCGTCCCAAGTGAAAAGCGGACAGAACCACGAGGGGGCCGCCGCCGACGCCTCCGGAAACCAAGCGGTGACGGCCACCGGCACCCAGTCTGTCAGTGCCTCCGAACTTACCGCCGAGACCACTTACTACTTCCACTTTATGCATGAAAACCGGGACGAACTCCAAAGTGATGTGGCCACCAGCGGATCCTTCATTACCGATGCAATCATAATATACATCACCGCCGATGATTATCATCACCTTGAATTACCCCCCCCGGAGAATGTAACCTACGTTCTCACGGAAACGGGTCAGACGATTACCACTACGGGAGATGTGGAAATGGGCGACGGGACCGAAGCGGGCAAGGTGACGGCTGCGGAAAACAATCCGAATTTCGAGGTGGGAGGGGACTTTTCCATCCGGGAACACGCTGATTTCACGGCCTCCACCAGCAGCTTGTTTTCTATTGCCGGAAATTGGGAGAACCTGGGAAACTTCTTGCATAATTCGGGGACGGTTACCTTTGTAAATGATGCCAAAAACAGCATTATCTCCGGCACGACGACATTTTACGACTTCACTTCCACCGCCGCCGGGAAAACCCTGCAATTCGCCGCCAACGCAGTTCAAACCTTTGAAGGAACCTTCACCATAACCGGTGCGGACGGAAACCTTATAAATATTCAATCGGACACCGCCGGCACCCGGTGGCTGCCCCACTTTACGACCCAGCAGGGAACTATACAAGATCCCACGGTAACTTACGCCCACATTCAGGATTCGGGAGGAGACACGGGATCGGAAGCCGTTTATCTGGATGGAACCTCTCAGGAAGGAACCAATGTCGATTCCAATTATTGGATCTGGGACGTGGTGGACGAAATTACCGTCTCGGGAGTTGTTTATGAGGACGAAGCGCAAACTTCACCTTACGACTGCTCGGAGGACAATTTAACAATCGGAATTTCAGTAGGGGGCAATGCCACGGAAACTACCACCTGCACTTCCGATACCGGTCAGTATTCCACGGAAGTCAGCGCTCCGAGTGCTGCCGGAGACCCGATTGTCGCATTCATAGATTCCGCCGAAACTCCCGAGGCAACCACCGCCACCTTGGCCGCCGATACGGGGTCGAACATAACGAACCTTCATCTTTACACTGATCGGGTAGGCGTAACCCACGAAGATAGCGGACCGATAACTAACCCGAAGCTGGATGCCGGAGATAACGGTGACGCGGGTATCGGATATTCGGTATCCGAAGGTAATTTGGATCTGGAATCGGGACTGAAACTTTTAATGCTTGAAAACAAAACCTTCACTCCCGGAGGAGGGGTCGTCACCCAGCCCTCGAGTAATTCCACCGATCCCGGCGGCGATTTGGAAATTAAGGCGGGAGCCACGCTGAATATGGAAGCCAACACCTTGTCGGTGGGTGGAAATTATGAAAACGGTGGAACTTTCAGTCATGGGACGGGCCAGACCACCACTTTCACCGCTACCGATACGGGTCATACCATACAAGATGGAGGTTCGGCGTTTTATGACATTGTCTTCGACGGAACCGGAGGCGGATGGCTCTACAAAGACGGTGTTGACACCGCCCCCAATTCAACCACGGTTCAAGCCGGAACGCCGACCTTCCTCAATGCCAAAACCGGAAGCACTTCCGTAACCGGGGGAAGCTTGAATGTAGATTGGTACTTAGGAATTCACGCGGTTGCCGCCGATGATGAAAGTTATGACATTAATACCGGTGACGGGGATATCACCGTTTCCGAAAACAGTGCGACTTCCCAGGATACCGTTTGGAGATACGACGGCACGGATTGGGGAACGGCCACTTCCTTTCAAACTACCGGAACTGGCGAGGACGGCATCAATCCCCAGCCGGAGGAAGCGGGAGCCATCAGGATTCGGGAATACGAAATGACCTCGGAAGAAACGAGCACCTATCTTTACAACCTTGAAATTGCGGCCCAGGACGGTTTCACTTATTATGATTATCACGGAGATCACGGAGAAAATTATCTTACCTCTTCACTTGCCGTGTCGGGAGACAGCACCATTTCCCAAGATTGGCACAGAGTCAGTCCGGGCAGTGTAAACGGCACCAAGCCGTATTCCGGATTGAACCAATCGCCGACAACAGGAACCTGGTATGCCGGCATGGAAAGCGACCTCTCCTTTTCGGTTGATTCTCCGTCCGTTAATTTGGGCTCTCTCGACGAATACAACATATGGACCAATACGGGCATAACGACCCTTACGGTAAACACCTCTTTTTCCGGTGGTTATACGGTAAACTCTCATGCCGGTGATGATGGTGGCAAGCTCCAGCTTGATGGAGAAACCGCAATTCAGCGCTGGCCTCACGAGAACGACAGTCCCGCTTCTTGGGACGGTGTTTGTGATAACGATATTAATTATTGCGGATTTGGCTACACCACTGAGGCGGACAATCTTCCCGGAGGAACTGCGGACAGATTCACCAATCCCAACTCTTGTAATGCCGATACCGGGGAAGATGCGGAAGGTGAAGAGCAGTGCTGGGCCGGATTCGACACTTCTTCCGCAAACGCTTCACCGGTGGCCTACAGTAATTCCGGCACAGTTGGAGATGAAACTACGAACATCACTTATCGCACCTCCGCTGATTCAATGAGCTTGCCGGGAACCTATAGCGCCACGATCTATTACATTGCCAACGTGAACTATTAAAGAATTCGATTTAAAACTTTTCGCACTTATGATAAAACCAGCAATTAACAAAACGTTTTCAGCCGGGAGCTTTTTATTGTTTTTACTGTTTTCGGTGACGGTTTTACTTTATCCGACAGCTCAATCGGAAGCTTCTTCCGTAGGGCTCTCCATTTCCCCTCAAAAGTTCGATTTGGTGGTTTTTCCCGGTGATTCCGACAAGGATTCTTTTAAACTGGGGAATCGTGGTGAAATCTCTTTACCCGTTTCCGTCAGGGTAACTTCTTTCGGCGCTGAAGAGGGAACCGGCGATATGCTTCTTCAGAGACCGGATCCGGAGGGACCCGAATCCTGGGTTCGATTCGAAACTTCGGAGCTCATCTTGGAGCCCGGAGAAACGCGGCGTCTCAACTTTGAGATTGACGTACCGGATGATGCCGAGCCGGGCGGTTATTATATTTTTACTTATTTCGAGCCCCGCATTCCTTCTTATCAGCTTGAAGAGATGGGGCCGGAAGTAGTGCCGGTAGTAGGCGTGCCCTTCTTGATCTCCACCACTTCTCTGGCTTTGGACGCTGAGGAAAAAGAATTCGAGGTGGTGGAGTTTTCAATCCCGGAAAGGGAAAGGGCCTTACTCTTTGAAGACGTCTTGGAAAATATTCAAGAAAGATTCGGGTTTTTTGAAAGCGGTATCGCTTTGGCGGAAACGGGCAATGGCGGAAGAAATATTCGAACTCAAATTACCAGAAGGAAGCCGTCCGAGTTTACGGTGAGCATAAAAAACAGGGACCTCTATCATATAAAACCGGAAGGCACTCTTTCAATATATAATACGTTTGGAAATAAGATCGGAGAGGGGGAATTCGAAGGGCAAACCATCCTGCCCGGCAGGACTCGTGACTTTACCGTTTTCTTGCAAGAAGCGGAGGCGGGCGATTCGGCAATGCTGTCGGCCTCTCTTTTTGAAGTGGCGGGAGAAATGTTTTTCGGTAAATATCGAGCGGAGCTTGACGTTAAGGCCGCCGGGCCGATCAGAAAAGAGGTTTTGCCCAGGGGCGGAAATCCGTCGATCGTCTTTTTCTCCTTGGCCTCCTTTTACTTTTTGGCCGGCTTCGTTATAATACTGATAGTTTTCTATTTGGGGCGCAGAAGAATAAAATTGGCCTTTCGTGCTTTAACCCGCCGGAGAAAAAATAATGATGAATAAAAAAACCGTTTTTATCATAATAATAATTTTGGCCGCTGTTTTTTTACTGGCGATGAGTGGAAATGAAGAAAAAATATTTGAGAATGAGCCCACGGAAGAACAAGAAGAACAAAAAGAACACCCCGATCTTTTGATTGAGGATATCCGGAAGGGTGAGGGAAGTGCGGTAAAAGCGGGTGATGAGCTGACTGTTCATTATCAAGGTATGCTGGAAGACGGGACCGTTTTTGACAGCTCGATTGAAAAAGAGAAGACATTTACTTTTAGACTCGGAGAGGGAAGGGTGATCGAAGGCTGGGAAATAGGCATGGAAGGAATGCGGGAAGGGGGCAAGCGCCGGTTGACCATTCCGCCGGAATTGGCCTACGGTCAGGGTGGAGTCCGGGATATGGTACCGCCCAACGCCACAATTGTGTTTGAAATTGAACTGATTCGAATTAAAAACTAAAACCCCCATTTACACCTCGTAGGTGTAAAGTGGTGAGAGGGGCGGATGTCATTTACACCTACGAGGTGTAAAGAAGGGGTAAAGGAAGGGGGAAGGGAGGGAGGAGTTTTGACATTTTTTTTTAAAGGAGTTAAAATGGAATAAGTAATAAAAAAGGTCGATTAAGCAAACAAAAACAAAGATTAAATTAATGGAGAAATTTCTATTAAAGTACAGGAAAAAAATCTTGAGTGTTTTTACGCTTTTATTGGTCGGCGTTTTCGTCTTGGGAGGGCTTAGTATTACGTCTGAAGAAGCGACGGCTTCCGACACGGTCATTGTTTCGGCAGAAGTGGAGGCATGGGTTACGATAAGTATAGATGAGGACAGTTTAGCTCTGGGTAATATGGTTGATACTGCCGGTGTTGAGCATGTAGTAGAGGGTCAGACCAATGTAAATGCGGGAACCAACCACCCGGACGGCTGGTCGATGACAATCTCGGGAGCAAAAGGAGGGCTGGAGAATTCTGAGGATGAGGAGAATGTTACCATTTCTACGGTGAAGGATAAAGAATCACTCACGGCAGGAATTGACGGATACGGCGCTTTGGCGGTGCATGATACGGAGACTCATAACGACAGTGTGACTATTAATGAGGCTTATGACGGCGGTGATGGTGATGACGAGGTAAATTCCATTGATACTACTGCTGCTTTGGCCACGGCCACTGAGGCGATGTCTACGGGAACGTCCGTTTTCGATTTACACGTCCACGCCGCTTCCGATGATGAAAATCCGGTAGGTACATACGAAGACACCATTACATTGACGATAACGGCCGGCACGACGTAATACGTTAGGATTTTGGTAAGTCCATATGAAAAAAAATTTTAAAAAAGTGGCTTTGCTGACGGCGGTTTTGGCGCTTGCAATTTTCGGATTTGCGGGGACCGCTTTCGCCCGGACGGTGGGGATCTCCCCACTCGTCTTCGAGATGACGGCCGAGGGAGGCGACGTATTGGAAAACCACGTCAAGATACTCAATCCCAGTGAAGATACCACCGTCAAGGTGGAGATGCAGGTGGAAGACATCAGGCCGACCGGGGAGGCGGGACACGTCACCGTCGAGCCGGCCGACAGCTTGCCTTATTCGATAGCCCAGTGGGTAACGGTGGAACCGGAGGAATTGGAGCTCGAGCCCAGGGAAGAAAGATACGTCAAGTTTACCATAGAAGTTCCGGAGATCGTTGAGCCGGGAGGACATTACGGAACCATTCTGGCCAGCACCACGGCGGCCCACGGGCCGGAAGAAACGGGGGTGGCCATAAGGGCCCGGACGGGCTCTTTGGTTTTGGTGACCGTCCCGGGAGAGACGAAAAGGGATATGGAAATTGTTGATTTTTCCGCTCCCGGCTACCTGGAGAAGGGACCGGTTCCTTTTGAAATGATGTTTCAGAATTTGGGAAACGTTCACTTTAGGCCGACGGCCAAGGTGACCGTTACCAACTGGCTGGGTCAAGAGGTGGGCGTGGCGGAGATAGAACCCAAAAACGTATTACCCGGAGGGCAAAGAAAGTTTACGACCGAGCTTCCCCAAGAATGGCTCTGGGCGGGCCGATACACGGCAACCCTGACCGGCAGTTACGGAGAAAACGTTAATTTCGGCCCCCGAAGAATTACTTTTTGGGCCTTCCCCTGGAAAGTGGGACTGGCCCTGTTGGTAGTACTGATTTTAATTTTCCTGATCAGAAAAAGATTGAAGGTGGCTTTCAAGATTTTGTTTCAGGGTGAAAAGGCGCTTACCGAAAGTAGCGATGGTTCGACCGTCCACAGTGAGTAAATTCTACGCGTTTTCAATAAATGAAAAGCCGTCCTTTGCAGTGTTCAAAAAGGACGGCTTTTATAGATAAAGATATGAGAAAGAAAAGTATCTTCTTTTTGGTCGTATTGTTTTTTTCTCTCTTTTCCGGTTTCACTTACGGACAGCTCATGGATACGAGCGAAGTTAGCGAAGTTGATATTACGGCCGAAGTGAAAGACATAACCATGGGAAGAGTTGTTTTCAAGGGTAGGGCTTATCCGGACTCCTATTTACATATTTTAAAAAACGATACTCAAATTGCCCTCCGGGATATAGATTCCTCATTCGAGGAAGGGGTGAAAGTGGAGTCCGGAACTTCTTATGACTTCTCGATCAGGGCGGTCAGTGAGGCCGGGAGGAATTCGGTCACTTTGACATTCGAAAATATCGACGTTTTCGAAGGTGAAGAGAAGACGATATCGGGAATCTTTTTTCCTCCCACCATTGAGCTGGGGGCGACCGAAGTGGAAAAAGGGGAGGATTTAAAGATATTCGGAGAGGCTTTTCCGGAAAGCGAAATCCAGATTGTCGACTCCACCATTCAAACCGGTAGGACCACCGATACCGACGAGTCGGGAAATTGGCTCTACTTGATGGATACCGGTGATTTGGAGGAGGGGAGTCATTGGGTGAAAGCCCGGGGGGTGAAAGCCCGGGCGGTTTACGACGGTGAGCCGAGCGATTATTCCCAAACTATTTATTTTGAAGTTGAAGTCGAAAAAGAACCCGATCCTCCCTCGAGACCGTCTCAGCCACGGGAGACCGAGGTCAGGCTTTTGGGACGAGCTTATCCGAAAAGCGAGGTGACGGTGTTGGTGAACGGTACGCTGGACGGAACTACGACGGCCGACGACGAGGCGAATTTCTTATATGAAATTACCGATATCAGCGGCGGAGTATATACCTTCGGAATCTGGGCCGAAGACGGGGACGGCCGACGGGGCAGGACCCACAGCTTTACGGCCAACGTAATTGAAAACGCGGTAACGACATTCGACGGAATATTCTTACCCCCCACCATCGACGTGGACAGACAGGTGGTCGAATGGGGTGACGAGGTGGGGATTTTGGGACAAACCACCCCGGAAAGCACGGTTGACCTCAGGATCAGCTCCGAAGAGGAGATAGTTGAGGAGTTCCGAGCCGGGGAGGACGGGACTTGGTTTTATAAGTTTGATACCAGTCAAGTTCAAGAAGGCGTTCACGAAGCTCGTGCACGGTCGATTTCTCCCGATCCGGAGAAATTGTTGAGTTCTTTTTCCACACCCGTGGAATTTGCCGTCGGGGAGGAGTTCAGACCGGAAATCGCCTGCGTGCGGGCGGACATAAACAGGGACGGACGGGTGGATTTGATTGACTTCAGTATTTTGCTTTTCAACTGGGGGCCGGATTTCGTGAACCCGCGGGCGGACATAAATCAGGACGGAATGGTCGATATTCGTGACTTTTCCATATTATTATATTGCTGGACCGGTTAAAATTATGAAATTACTAATCTTTACTTTAATATCTTTACTATTTATTATTCCCGCTCGTGTGGAGGGAATGACGGTTTTTTGGGAAGCTCAGCGAGAAGGCTATAATCCCGGGGATGAATTCGTAGCGGAGATAAAAATCGCCAAAGAATACGACGAAGACTCTTGCATCAACGCGGTGGAAATTACCACTACTTTTCCTTCCGATGTTGTGGAAATGGTCGATTTCAGCAGAGGGAGTTCCATTTTGAGCTTATGGGTTGATTTTCCGGATGAAGGGGATATCTCTTCCATAAACGAAGAGGGAGCAGTTTCTTTCGCCGGTGGAGTTCCGGGCGGCTATTGTGGTGCTTTACCCACACGGGAGGAAGAGGATCACACATTGGCCCGAATTACTTTCGAGGTTTACGACGAAGCTCGGGAATCCGCCCGATTGGATTTCTCGGAGGCAGCCGCCTTTTTACATGACGGACAAGCCACGGAAATCGTTCCGGACTTGGAAGGTCTTTCCCTGGAAATCATAGAAGAAAAAAGAGAGGAGGCGGTTGAGGAGTGGCAAAAAGAGCTGGAGGCGGACACCACTTTGCCGGAACCTTTCGATGTAAAATTGAGTCAAAATCCGGATTTTTTCGAGGGTAAATATTTTATCGTTTTTTCTACTACGGACAAGCAAACCGGACTTGATTATTACGAGGTTAAGGAGGGGGACGGTCCTTGGCGAAAAGTCGACAGCCCTTATATTTTGGAAGATCAAGAATTAACTAAGAAAATTTATGTCAAAGCCATAGACAAGGCCGGTAACGGACGGATTTCTACGCTTGATCCTCGCCCCGAAACACGCTTTGCGGATTTTGCTATTAGGACGATAAAGATTATAATGGGAGCAGTATTGATAATTATTATTTATGTAGCTTGGAGGAAAATAAGATTAAAACTGATTGAAAAAAGAAAACGGAAAAATAAAGCCGAGTAACGTAACTTCGTCCGCTGTGAAAAAATAAATTTTTATGAGTTTTTATAAAATAAAAAATTTTACCCCGCTTCTGTTTTTGTTTTTTTTAGTAGTTCCTTTTTCAATTAATGCTCAAGAGGCCGAACTTTTTTTAACGCCTTCCAGCGGTACCTATCAAGTGGGGTCCCGGATAAATGTGGACGTCCGGGCAGATACGGGCGGGGCCGATATCAACGCTGTTGAAACCGAATTGAACTTCAATCCGCAGTTTTTGCAAGTCAGGGAAGTATCCAAGGGCCCCCATATAAATTTATGGGTAGTCGAACCGACTTATGACAATCAAACCGGCAGTGTCACTTTCAGCGGCGGTACTCCCCAAGAATTTTCCGGATCATCAAAAACCCTGATCAGCGTCACTTTCAAAGCGGAGAGAAGCGGTAAGGCCGAAGTGAGTTTCATTTCCGGAACAGCCACCAAGGCGGACGGTATGGGTACGGATATTTTGGGGAATATGGAGGGTGGCATTTATAATCTTGTCGAACCCGATCCCGAACCCGATCCTCCCGTAGTAGTCGATTTACCTAATGCACCCGTTATTTCTTCCGCAAGCCATCCCGATTCGGATAAGTGGTATGCGGATAATTCTCCTCGATTCGAATGGAACGTGCCCGAGAGGGTAACGGCGGTGCGTTTATCCATAAGTAGAGAGAAAGTGGTCCCCACCGTTTTATATGAACCACCGATTTCCGAGCGTCAGTTGGAGGATTTAGCGGACGGGGTATGGCACTTTTCCGCTCAGTTTCGAAATGAAGCCGGATGGGGACAGGTGAGCCATTTCGGAGTTCAAATTGACACCGAACCACCCGAATACTTTACCATTACGGAAATTCCTCGTGAGGACCTCACCGAATCCCGGGCATCGTTTGAATTTGACGCGGAAGACGAAACTTCCGGAATTAGTCACTATGAAATATGGATAAACGATGAAAGGCAGGATGACCGGCAAGACGACGAGACGGGAGTTTACGTCACGCCCCATCTTGGACCCGGTGAGTATGAATTGCGCGCTCACGCCGTGGATTTCGCGGGGAACTATGCGGAAGAAGAAGCCACTTTCGATATAGACCCCGTCGCGACACCCGAGATCGTTTCTTATCCGGACAAACTGACCACTGAAGAGAGACCCACTTTTGCGGGAATTACCGAACCGTTCCGAAAGATAGAGATTTGGACCCAAGAAGAAGGGGAAGAGCCGGTTGTGAAAGCGGTGAAGGCTGACGGAAGGGGGGAGTTTGAACTTGTCCATCCCGACCTTTTCGAAGTGGGACATTACAAGGTGTGGGCGGTAGCGGAAAACGAAGGGGAAGTTCGCAGTGAAAAGTCGGAAGCGATTGAAATGCGTGTCGCTTCTCCGTATGTTTTTTACATAGGCGAAGTAGCTATCCATTACGCCGTTATGGTTTTGATTATTTTACTCGTTGCACTCATACTTCTTATTCTTTGGTGGAAAAGACGTAAAAGGGAGAAGGTTTCCGATCCGGACCTGGAAGCGAGGATAGGAAAGGAGATAAAAAGATTGGATGAAAAGATCGAATCTGAGAAAAAAGCGCGCAAGGACTTGAAAAAGCTTTTGAAATCAGTGAAAAATTATTCAAGTCGAAAAAATAGAACTGAAGAAGGGAAAAAGAGAACAAGAGAGGAAAAGATGAAAGAAAAGAAGGAGATATTAACCAAACTTCGAGAAATAGAGAGTGAATTAGAAACGGAATTCGGTGAAATTGAAGAGGGTAGTAAAGAGATAAAAAAGGAGAAGGATAAATTTTCAATCGATCGGAGGGAGATTAATAAACTGGAAGACGAGACGGAAGAGATAACTCGACAGAAGAAAGTTCTCGAAGCTAAAAAGGAAGATATTTTACAAAAAGAGAGGAAGGCTCGAGAAGCTTTGAGGGAGGTGATTGAAAATTTTAAAGAAATCAAAAGGGAGAAGACAGGAATAGAAGATGAAGAAAAAGCTATCCTGGATTCGAAAGGAAAGAGAAGGGTCGCAAAAAGAAGATGGGATCTGGAAGAAAAAAGAAGGCAATGGGAGCAAAAAGAGAGGAAGGCAAGAGAAAGAATTGAGGAAATATTAAGAAAAAAAAGAAAAGTTAAAAGAGATTATCAGGAGATAATGAGCAAGGCAAAAGATTTGAAGAAAAAAGTAAAAGCTTTGGAGTAAAAAAAGCAAAGAAAAGAGTTGTTGGCTCTTTTGCTATTTGGCTGTCAAAACCTTCGAACAGAAAGGTTTTTTTATTTGCTATTTTTCTTAATTTAAGGTAAAATGAGAGTACAATGGATATAGAAAAGATAGAAAAAAAGGCACTCTCCGAGCTTGAAAAACTGGATTCGCTCGACGAGGTCAAAAAATTTGAAAAAAAGTACTTGGGAAACGGAGGAAAGGTCTCCGAAGTTTTTAAATCGATAAGCAAAGCTCCGGAAAAAAAGAGGGCTGATTTGGGAAAAAAAGCGAATAGCTTGAAAAACAGATTGGGAAAAGGTATTGAAAGAAAGCAAAAAGAGCTTCGAGAAAGTGCAAAAAAAGAGATGAAAAGATCTTTCGACGTTACTCTGCCCGGAAAAGAGACCGGGTTGGGCCATATTCATCCGTTAACTTCGGTTTTAAGGTCTCTATGCAACATTTTCGAGGGAATGGGCTTTTCGGTGGTCAGAGGTCCCGACATTGAAAATTCTTGGTACAATTTTGACGCTTTGAACTTTCCCAAAGAGCATCCGGCCAGAGATATGCAGGACACTTTATTCATAAAGCAAGAAGAAGATTTGCCTTCCGAAGAAAGACTTTTGATGAGAACTCACACTTCTCCGGTTCAAATCAGGTATATGGAGAAAAATCAACCTCCGGTTAAAATAGTGGTGCCGGGAAGAGTTTACAGAAATGAGACGACCGACGCCTCTCATGAAATTAATTTTTACCAGCTGGAGGGGTTGATGGTGGATAGGGAGATATCCGTAGCCAATTTCAAGGCGGTGATCACCTCTCTCATTGATAAATTTTTCACGGGAGATGTGGATGTTAGATTGAGACCGTCCTTTTTTCCTTTTACCGAACCTTCTTTCGAGGTGGATATGAGTTGTACGGTCTGCAATCAAGAGGGCTGTTCGGTTTGCTCGCAAACGGGCTGGATAGAGGTTCTGGGAGCGGGCATGGTTCATCCGAACGTACTTAAGAATTCCGGCCTGAATCCCAAAAATTGGCAAGGTTTTGCTTTTGGCATGGGAATCGACCGGATGGCGATGATAAAATACGGAATTGAGGATGTTCGACTTTTCTACAGTGGTGATCTCAGATTTTTAAATCAATTCTGATAAATTGCCGAATTTATTGCATTTATGAAATTTTCTTATAACTGGCTAAATTCATTTTTTAAAGAAGATTTACCCCAACCGGAAAAGTTGGCCGAAAAGCTGATGATGCATTTTTTTGAAGTGGAAGGCGTAGAAAAGAAAGGTGATGATTTTTTACTTGATATCGACATTTTGCCGAGCAGGGCTTCGGATTGTTTCTCGCACCTGGGAGTGGCCGGAGAGATAGCGGTGATACTTGAAAAAAAGGTGAATTTTCCCGAAATTGAGTCGGACGACGGAGACTTGGAATCAGTGAAGGTCGAAGTTGAAAACAATCACCTTTGTCCCCGTTACGTTTTAAGAGTGATTGACGGGATAAAGGTAGGCGAAACTCCGGAATTCATAAAAAAAAGACTTGAAATTTGTGGACTTCAGTCGGTAAACAATATAGTTGATATCACCAATTACGTAATGCTGGAGATGGGTCAGCCCCTGCACAGTTTTGATGGTGAAAAAATAGCTGAAGATAAAATTATAGTCAGAAATGCCGAGCCCGGAGAAAAGATAGAAACTTTGGACGATGACAAATACAAGCTTGATGAATCCGTTTTGGTTATCGCCGACGAGGAAAAGCCGATCGGCATAGCCGGAATCAAGGGAGGAAAAGGCTCGGAAGTGGAAGAGGAAACCTCTTTAATATACCTTGAAGCCGCCAACTTTGAAGCGAAGACCATCAGAAGAACTTCCAAAAAATTGAAATTGAGAACCGACGCTTCCGCTCGTTTCGAGCAGGGTCTTGATCCGGAATTGGCCGAGAAGGCCTCGAAAAGAGCAGCTCAATTATTTGAAGAATATGCCGGAGGAAAAACGGTCGGGAGAGTCGATTTTTATCCGCAAAAAAGAAAACCCGGAAAGCTTAAGCTTTCGCTTTCCAATTTAAAAAGTGTCTTGGGAACCGATATTGACAAGGCACGGGTAAAATCAATTCTGAAAAGACTGAGACTTAATCCGAAAGTGGAAAACGATTCCGTCAAAGTAACCGTACCGACCGGGAGAAATGATTTACAATTGGAAGAAGACCTGATTGAAGAGGTGGGAAGAGTTTACGGATACGAAAACATTGATCCGAAAGTTCCCAGAGCGGCTCTAACCGGACCGGAGACCAATTATGATATTTTCTGGGAAGACAGAGCGCGGGACGTGTTTAAATCTTTGGGTTACAACGAGGTTTACAATTACTCTTTCATAAACGTAAAAACGAAAAAGCTATTCGGATTCAACGATAATCTGATAGAAATGGAAAACCCGGTCAGTAAAGAGTATCAATTTTTAAGACCGAGTCTAATCCCCGGGCTTATAAAAAATGTTAAAGATAATGAAAAGAAATTCAGAAACATTAATATTTTTGAAATTGGAAAAGTTTTCGGAAAAGAAAACGAAGAAAAAAGGAAACTTTCCGGCTTGAAAACAACCGATTTCAGGGATTTGAAAGGGGACATGGACGTTTTATTGGAAAGACTGGGAGTCGGGAAAGCCAGTTATAAAACGATTAAAAATAAAAAGAGTTTTTGGAGCCCGGAACTGGCTGAAATTAAAGTAAAGCAAGAAACCGTCGGTCTTGTCGGTAAAATTTCAAAAGATTTCTTAAAAGGGATGAAAATTGAAAGCCAAATTTTTCTTTTTCAAATTGACATGGATCAGTTGGCCGCTTTGGCCTCCGAGAAAAAACAGTACGAAAGAATTTCCAGATTCCCGACGGCGGTCAGGGATTTGTCCGCCCTGGTTCCCAAACGGATAAATTACGAAGAATTCGTAAGCGTAGCGGAGAACGCGGGTGGAGAACTGCTCGTCGACGTCGATCTATTCGATCTTTACGAAGGTGAAAAAATTCCGGAGGAGAAGAAGAATTTCGGAATAAGACTCTTCTTTCAAGCGGAAGACAAAACGCTTTCGAAAGAAGAGATAAACGAATTATTAGAAAAAATAATCTCGACCTTGGAAAAAAAATCGGGTTGGGAGGTGAGAAAGAAATAACTAATATAAAAAAAATGGCTAAAAAGAAAAAGAAACCGAGCTATGACGCAAAAGACATAAGCGTACTAAAAGGACTCGATCCGGTTAGAAAGAGGCCAGGAATGTACATTGGTTCAACCGGTAAAGAAGGGCTTCACCACCTTATTTGGGAGGGAGTCGACAACTTTATCGATGAATTTATGGGTGACTACGGAAGCAAGGGAAGTGTGACTCTTCTGAAGGAAGACATGGTTCGGGTTTCCGACGACGGCAGGGGAATTCCGGTCGATAAGCATAAAGATACCGGAAAATCGGCCCTGGAGACCGTCCTTACCACCCTGCATGCCGGAGCCAAGTTCGGTTCCAAAGCCTATCAGGTATCCGGTGGATTGCACGGAGTCGGTATCTCCGTGGTGTGTGCTCTTTCCGATTATCTGAAAGCCGAGGTCCACAGGGACGGCAATGTTTACGTTCAAGAGTTCGCCAAGGGAGAACCGACCACGAAGATAAAAAAGGAGGGTAAAACCGAAAGAACCGGGACGACGATAACCTTCAAGCCCGATCCGGAAATATTCGACGAGGTCAAGTTCGATCCCAAGAAAATAAAAGATCACCTCAGACAGCAGGCTTATTTAACCAAGGGAATAAAGATAACCTTTACCGACGCCAGGGGAGAGTTCGAAAAGCCCTACACCTTCTATTTCGAAGGAGGAGTTAAGTCATATGTTAAGCATTTAACCAAGGATGCCAAACCGACCCATCCGAATATATTTTATTGCAGCGGAAAATCCGAAGAAATCATTGTAGAAGCGGCCTTACGGTACACCGACGAATACGAGCTTTACGAAGAAAGTTTTGCCAACAACATAAATACCAAGGAGGGCGGTTATCACTTAACCGGTTTCCGGTCCGCGTTGACCAAGACGGTAAATAAATATGCCCGAAACAACAACATTTTGGGAGAAAACGATGATAACTTGAGAGGGGTCGATATCCGGGAAGGCCTGACGAGTGTAGTATCGGTAAAGATAAAAGACCCCCAATTCGAAGGGCAAACCAAAACCAAGCTGGGCAATTCGGAAGCCAGGACGGCCGTTGAAACCTTCACTTCCGACGCTATTTTGGACTTTTTGGAGAGGAACCCCAAGGACGCCAAGGCGATTATTGAAAAATGTATTCTTTCGGCCAAGGCCAGAAAGGCGGCCAAAAAGGTGAGAGATACCGTTTTGAGAAAGGGAGCCCTGGACGGGCTTTCCTTGCCCGGTAAGCTGGCCGATTGTACCAGCAGAAATCCGGAAGAGTCGGAGCTCTACATTGTTGAGGGTGAGTCGGCCGGAGGTAGTTGTAAGGGAGCCAGGGACAGAAGATTTCAAGCTATATTACCACTCAAGGGAAAGGTATTGAACGTTGAAAGGTACAGATTGAACAGAATCCTTTCCTCAAAAGAGATCAAGCATCTGGTTGTCGCTCTCGGTACGGCGATAGGGGAGGATTTTGATATAGAAAATCTCAGGTACCAAAGGATAATAATTATGTGTGACGCCGATTTTGACGGCAATCATATCAGAACCCTTCTCTTGACGCTTTTTTACAGGTATTTCCAGCCGCTCATAGAAAACGGCTACGTCTACATCGCCCAACCTCCTTTGTATAAGATAAAGGCGGGTAAAAAGACCGAATACGCATATACGGAAGAGGACAAGGGCGAGATTCTGAAACATTTGAAGGAAGAAAAAGGAAAGACGAACATAGACATTCAAAGATACAAAGGTTTGGGTGAAATGAATCCCGAACAGCTCTGGGAAACGACGATGAATCCGAAAAACCGGGTCCTTCTGCGAGTTACCATAGACGACGCCAAAGAAGCGGACCGAATATTCGATGCGCTTATGGGCAAAGAGGTGGCTCCGAGAAAGAGCTTTATCAGAACCCACGCCAAAGACGCCAACAACGTCGATGTCTAAATCAATATCGCGGATCGGATTAATTTCGATAGTATTGATTTATTTCTTCGGTTGATGTATAATCCAGCCGAAGGCCTGGAAAAAGGCTTTTTTAAATAGAAATTTATGACTGATGTAATTACGAAAACCAAAAAGTTTTTCCGAGAGGTCAAGACGGAAATGAAAAAAGTGAATTGGCCGACCAAGGACGAAACCATTAAATACACCTTGGTAGTAATCGGAGCTACGCTGATAGTCGCCACCTACCTGGGGGCTTTGGATGCCGCTTTGTTCAATATTTTGGATAGATTCGTGCTCTAATATGGCTAAACAAAAGCTTAAAAAAGAAAAGAATTGGTATGTAATCCACACTTACTCGGGCTACGAGGAAGCGGTGGCCGACAATCTACGTCAAAGAATAGAGACAATGGACATGGAAGACAAGATTTTTGACGTCATAGTTCCCAAAGAAAAAAAGATAAAGATAAAAGACGGAAAAAGGAAAGAGGTGGAAGAAAAAATCTATCCCGGCTACGTGCTGGTTCAAATGATAGTTACCGATGAATCTTGGTATGTGGTTAGAAATACTCCCAACGTCAGTGGTTTCGTAGGGTCGGGAACCACCCCGATTCCTCTCAGTGACGAAGAGATCAAGACGCTCAAAAAGAGAATGGGTCAAGAGACCCCCAAATACAAAATCAACGTCAAAGAAGGAGACAGCGTCAAGATAACCGACGGACCGTTCAAGGATTATGACGGAAAGGTTTCCGAGGTTGACAGGGAGAGAGGCAAGATTAAAGTTTTGGTGAATATGTTCGGAAGAGACACCTCGGTAGAATTGGACTCTTTACAGGTTGAAAAAATATAAGATCTAAAAAATATGGCTAAAAAGAAAAAAACAATAGTAAAACTTCAAATCAGAGCCGGAAAGGCCAGTCCCGCACCACCGATTGGGCCGATGCTCGCTCAGCACGGAATTAATATGCAGGAGTTTTGTCAGGACTTCAACGACAGGACTTCCGATATGGGTGACGACATAGTTCCGGTTGAAATAACCGTTTACGAGGACAACAGCTACGACTTCATATTGAAAGAACCCCCGGCTTCTCAATTGATAAAGAGAGAGGTGGGTATTGAAAAAGGTTCCGGAGAGCCGAATAAAAACAAAGTGGGCGAAATTACTCGTGAACAGCTGGAAGCCGTAGCCAAAAAGAAGATGCCCGATCTCAACACCGACGACTTGGACACGGCGGTTGAGATAATAAAAGGCACGGCGAAAAACATGGGTTTAAGAATCAAAAAGTAAAATGGAACGGATATCGTTAGACGAATATTTTTTGAAGATAGCTTCCGTGGTTGCCGAAAGATCCACCTGTAGAAGGCATCACGTGGGGGCGGTGGCGGTCAAGGATAAAAGAATTCTTACCACCGGCTATAACGGAGCCGCTTCGGGAGTCAAGGATTGTCTGGAGCTGGGGTGCCTTAGAGATGAAAACAACATTCCCTCCGGCGAGCGTCACGAGATATGCAGAGCTATTCATGCCGAGCAGAACGCGGTAATACAAGGATCCCTCCACGGAGTCAGTTTGGAAGGCTCCACCATTTATTGCACTCACACTCCCTGTATTCTTTGTGCGAAGATTCTGGTGAACGCAAAAGTTAAACGCTTCGTGAGTTACAGCGATTATGCGGACAATTCTTTTATTAAGCTTTTCAAGGAGGCCGGTATAAGTTTTGAAAAAAAGAAAAGACCGTCTTCCGAAATAACTTTTTTGGATTAAAATGAAAAAAATACTCGGCATTTGTGGGAAACCGGGAGCCGGTAAAGATACTTTTTGTGATTTTTTTGAAGAAATAATTGGCTCGGCCGAAACTCTTAAATTTTCCGATCCCTTATCAGAAGCTCTGGGGATTTTTTTTAATGAAATAAAAAGAGAAGACCAGCAATGGCTGGTAAATGAATTACGAGACAGGTTCGGAGAAGATATTTTGGCAAAAGCCATTAAGAAAAAAATAGAAGAAACCGACAGTAATTTTATTCTGCTAAACGGAGTCCGGGTTTGGGATGACCATGAAATGATTAAAGAAGTGGGTGGCTCGATAATATACATAAAAACGGATCCGAAGAAAAGATGGAAAAGAATGGAAGAGAGAGGAGAGAAAAAAGACGATGACGTTTCCTACGAAAAGTTTTTGGAAATGGACAAGGGGAGAAGCGAAAGAGAGATCGAAAGAATCGGTAAAAATACGGATATTATAGTAGACAACAACGGTAGCAAGAAAGAGTTAAAGGCACAAGTTGAAACAATAATTAAAAAACTCAATGAGTAAAGGTGAATTCATTGTCATAGAAGGACTGGACGGCTCCGGAAAAGCCACCCAGACGGAGCTTCTCATTGAATCTTTAAGAAAACAGGATCAAGACGTAAAATTTATCAGCTTTCCCCAATATGAAGAAAAATCATCGGGATTGGCGGAAGAGTATTTGTCCGGAAAGTACGGAACAGCGGCGGAAGTCGGTCCGAAAATAGCTTCTATCTTCTTTGCTTGTGACAGGTACGACGGGTCTTTTAAGATTAAAAGATGGTTGAAGCAGGGGAGTTTTGTAGTTGCCGATCGGTATACCAGCTCCAACATGCACCAGGCCGGGAAAATAAAAGACAAAAAGGAAAGACAGAAGTTCATAGATTGGCTTTATGACTTGGAGTTTGAATTTTTCGGAATACCGAAACCGGACAAGATTATTTTCTTAAAAATCACACCCGAATTCGCTTTCGAGTCTTTAAAAAGTAAAAAAGAAAGAGATATACACGAAGATGATTTTGAGCATCTGAAAGGAGCGCACCAAGCTTACATGAGTCTAATAGAAGCGGAAGATAATTTCGAAGTAATAGAGGTTACCGAAAACGGAAGCTTTTTAGATCCGAAAACAATAAATGAAAAGATTCTAAATATTCTTTCCATATGAAAAAATATCTGACTCTCTTGGAAAAGGTTATGGAAGAAGGTGTCGATAAACCGGACAGAACCGGAGTAGGGGCTCGGTCGATATTCGGACTTCAGGAAAAGTACGATATGGAAGACGGTTTTCCGGCGGTAACCACTAAAAAGTTATTTTTCGATTCCGTCAAGGCCGAATTAATTTGGTTCATATCCGGTAGCGGAGACATAAAAGATTTACAAGAGATGGATTGTCATATTTGGGACGCGAACGTAAACGCCGACTATTGGAAGGATAAAAGAAGGCACAAAACCGATGCCGGTAGAGTTTACGGAGTTCAATGGAGAAGATGGAAAACTCCGGAAGGGGAGACGATCGATCAGCTTAAAAAGGCCATTGAGATGATAAAAAAGAGGCCACACAGCAGAAGAAATATGGTTAGTGCCTGGAATCCCGGCGAGTTGGATAAACAAGTCTTGCCTCCTTGCCACTCTTTTTTTCAGTTTTACGTTGTCGGCGAAAAGCTCTCCTTACAGATGTATCAGAGAAGTTGTGATATGTTTTTAGGGGTTCCTTTTAATATTGCTTCTTATAGTTTACTTTTGCATATGGTAGCTCAAGTAACCGACTATCGCCCCGGGGAATTCATTCACACTATGGGTGACGCTCATATATACAGAAACCACTTTGAGCAGGTAAAAGAACAGCTTTCGAGAAAACCCAAAAAGCTTCCCGAATTGAAATTGAATTCAGAAATAAAGGATATAGATGATTTTTCCATGGAAGATATTGAGCTTATGGGGTATAACCATCACCCGGCGATAAGGGCGAAAATGGCCGTATGAAAATAATCATAATAGCGGCTATGGACAAAAACGGCCTTATCGGTAAGGGGAGCGGTCTACCTTGGCACTTTCCCGAAGACCTTAAATATTTCAAGGAGACGACGATGGGAAAATTTGTTATAATGGGGAAAAACACCTATCTATCGATCGGCAAGCCTCTGGAAGGAAGAAATTTGGTAGTTCTTTCCGGAGATGAAGATTTCAAAGCCCAATATGCGGAAGTCGCTCATTCTATAGACGAAGCGCTGGATATGGTAAGCGGGGAAGTCTTCATTGCCGGCGGGAGAAGTGTTTATAAGCAGTTTTTAAAAATCGCCGACGAGATGTATATTACAATAATAGACGACACTTTCGAAGGTGATCTTTATTTTCCCGATTTCAATGAAGGCAATTGGGAAATAATCGAAGAGACGAAAGGGAAAAATAGTTTATTAACTTTTAAAAAATTAAAACGTAAATATGAAAAAAGTAACTAAAACCATAGATCATACCAACATAGATCCGGAAGCGACCGAAGCGGAAATCATCAAGACGTGTGACGAAGCTAAAAATTACGGTTTCAGAGGAGTTGATGTTAACCCGGAATGGGTTTCTCTGGTCGCCGAGGAGCTGAAAGAAACCAAACTCAAGGTAATAGTCCTGATAGATCCCCCGATGGGTCTAAGCAGCCATAAGGAGCGTATGGACGCTTGTAAAAGGGCGGTCGGGGACGGCGCTGATGAACTCGACGTGGTTATGAATATAATTGACTTGAAATATGAAAAATACGACTCCGTGCTCGAAGATCTATCCGAAATTTGCAGTTTGGCGGACACCAAAGTTATTATAGGATCCGGATTTCTAACCGATGAAGAGATAAAAAAGGCCTCCGAATTGGTTCAAGAGGCGGGAGCGATTTGTGTTAAGACGGCGACGAACAAGGACCCTCTGGAAAGAAGACAATTGGAGGAAAAGGCAAGACACGTAAAGATGATGGATCAGTCGGCTCCGGATCTTTTGGTCAAGGCATCGGCTAAAATAAGAACCCTTGAAGATTGCAGAATGATGATTGAAAACGGAGCGGACATAATAGGAACCAGCTCCGGTGTTGAAATAGCGGAAGAAGAATTGGAAGAACAAAAAAATGAAGAAGCTTAAAACTACAATAGGATTAGAAATACATGCCCAGCTGAAAACGAGGGCGAAGATGTTTTGCTCTTGTAGTAATCTGTCCAAAAAAGCGAAATCGAACAGCAAGGTTTGTGCGGTTTGTCTGGGTTATCCCGGAGCTTTGCCGGCCATAAACGAAAAGGCGGTGAAAAAAGTCATAAGAGCGGGAAAAGCTTTGGATTGTGAAATTGCTGATTTTTCCCGTTTCGACAGAAAAAATTACTTTTATCCGGACCTTCCCAAGGGCTATCAGATATCTCAACACGAATTTCCTTTGTGCAAAAACGGAAAACTGAAAATTAACGGCAAAGAGATAGGGATAAACAGAATCCATTTGGAAGAAGATACCGGCAGCTTGATTCATGAAGGAGGTGTCTCTTTGATTGATTTCAACCGTTCCGGGGTTCCTCTTATGGAATTAGTAACCGAGCCGGACATATCTTCGGGCAGGGAAGCTAAAGAGTTTGCAGAAGAATTGCGGTTAATTTTAAGGTATCTGGATGTTTCCGACGCCGATATGGAAAAAGGGCAAATGAGAGTCGAGGTGAATATATCCCTGGCTGAAGACGGAGAGGATCTGGGCACCAAGGTAGAGATTAAAAATTTAAACTCTTTTAAGGTGGTTGAGCAAGCTGTTGACTACGAGATAAAGCGCCAGACGGAAGTTCTGGAGTCCGGCGGGGAGATCAGTCAGGAAACCAGGGGATGGAGAGAGGGGAGTCAAAAAACGGTCTCTCAAAGAGCCAAAGAAGAAGCTCACGATTACAGATATTTTCCCGAACCGGATTTGCCTCCGCTTGATTTAAGCAAGGCGCCTTTCAAAAAAGAAGAGATAACTTTGGGAAGCGAGTTGCCCCAAAACAGGAGAGAGAGATTCAAAAAAGAATATAAAATAGAAGAGGAGCTTTTCATAACCGACAAAAGTTTGGGGGATTATTTTGAAAAAGTGGTAAGCGAAGGGTTGGATTGGTTGAAAACCAAAGAAAAAGAGCTGGGAAAAGAGGAAAGGGAGGAACTTATTTCGCTTTGCTGTAATTATATTCTTTCCGACCTGCAAGGGCTTTTGGAGGGTAGTTCGGTTGAAAGCGACGACTTCAAGACTACTCCGGAAAATTTTGCCGAGCTCATCGTTTTACTTCATACCGAAGAGATATCCAGCAAAATTGCCAAAAGAGTCTTAAAAGAGATGTTTAAGACCGGGGGAGACCCGAGCCAAATAATAGAGGAACAAGATTTAAAGCAGGTCAAGGACGAGGGAAAGCTGGAGAAAATAATCGAAGAAGTGATGAGCGAAAATAAGCAGGCGGTTGAAGATTTTAAATCAGGAAAAGAGGAAGCTAAGCAATTTTTAATCGGTCAAGTTATGGCCAAAACCCGCGGGAAAGCGGATCCGGGAGCGGTCAACAAGATAATCTCAAATAAATTTAATTGACATCAATTAATTTTAATTTATAATAAAGCCACCGAGGAGGTGGTTTTTTGAACTTTAAAAAGTATAGACGGCTATCGGAAAAAGGGTGGATTGGATTCGATGAAATTGAAGACATTAAAAAATTATCGGAATTGGGTGAATTTTTTAACTTGACCGTCGACGGAGATGCTGAAAAGATAATTCTCTGTAATGTAAGCAAAAAAAGCAAAGCGT
>PWHM01000109.1 GCA_003554915.1 Candidatus Nealsoniibacteriota bacterium | reverse complement strand
TGATCAAGACCTTGCTCAAGATGCAGATGGAGAGAACTCCTTCCGTATTGGATAAGGGAAAGTTCAGGGTGAGAGGGGAAAACTTTCAGATAATGCCGACCAATGAAGACGTAATCTATGACATAGAAACGAAAAACGGAGAAATAAAAAGCATATACAAAGTTGATCCGGTGGAAGGATTTATACCGGGGGAGACCCCCAAAGTTGAGCAAGCGGTAATATCTCCGGTTAGGCACTACGTCTCCAGCAAGAAAAGAATTGAACGGGCCCTGAAATCAATTGAAAAAGAATTGGAAGAGAGAATCAAATATTTTGAAGAGCGGGACAACTATCTGGAAGCCGAGAGGATAGAGCAGAGAACCAGGGAAGATATGGCCAAGATAAGAGAGCAGGGATTTTGCCACGGAATTGAAAATTATACCATGCATCTTTCGGGTAGAGAACCGGGGGATACGCCAGCTTCGCTTCTGGATTATTTTCCCAACGACTTTCTTACCGTCGTCGACGAGTCCCATATTACCGTTCCTCAAATAAGAGGGATGTACGAAGGGAACAAATCCCGTAAAGAACACCTTATAGAAGGGGGTTTCAGACTTCCCTCCGCTTTGGAAAACAGACCTTTGAAATTGGAAGAATTCGAAAAGAAGGTCAGCCGAGTCATTTATACTTCCGCTACCCCCGCCGATTATGAGCTGGAGCGGTCTCAGCAGGTGGTAAAGCAAATTATAAGGCCCACCGGTTTGGTTGACCCGAAGGTGACCATAAAGCCGGCCAAAAGCCAAGTAAAAGACTTAATCCCCAGACTGAAAGAGAGAGCCGAGAAAAAAGAAAGGGCTCTGGTTACCACTTTGACCAAAAAGATGGCCGAAGATTTAACCGAGTATCTGGAAGAGGAAGAAAACATTGAGGTGTCTTACTTACACAGCGACATAGATTCTTTCGACAGGGTTAAGATTTTGACCAACCTCAGAAAGGGAGAAATAGACGTGATAGTAGGGGTCAACCTTCTCAGAGAAGGATTGGATTTGCCGGAGGTTTCGTTGGTAGCCATATTGGATGCCGACCAGGAAGGGTTCTTAAGAAGCGAGACGACGCTGATTCAAACCATGGGCCGGGCGGCCAGGAATGTAAACGGAGAGGTTTTGATATACGCCGACAAGATCACCGGATCGGTTGAGAGGGCGGTTGAGACTACCAGAAGAAGACGCAAAAAACAGATTAAGTACAACAAAAAACACGGTATTGAGCCGGAAACCATCAAAAAGAAGATAAGCGACATTACCCCCGCCGAAAAAGCCTTGGACTTGGAGACGCAAGCCTTGCCCGAAGACGAAAAAGACTTTAAAAAGATGATGAAGAGAAAAGAAAAAGAGATGAAAAAGGCGGCTAAAAATCTCGACTTCGAGACGGCGGCGATTTTGAGAGATGAAATTAAAGCTTTAGAAAAAAAGAAAAATGAGGAAAAAGATAAAAATTGAAGGTGCCAAGCAGCATAACTTGAAAAACATTGATCTGGAGATACCCAGAAACAAGATGACCGTTTTCACCGGTGTTTCCGGGAGTGGAAAGACCTCGCTGGCTTTCGATACCATTTTTGCCGAGGGCCAAAGAAGATACGTAGAATCCCTCTCCGCCTATGCCCGGCAATTTTTAAACCGAATGAATAAGCCGGAAGTCGATGAGATAACCGGTCTTTCTCCGGCGATTTCAATTGACCAAAAAGCTCATTCCAAAAATCCTCGCTCGACGGTGGCGACTATTACGGAAGTCTACGACTTTATGCGGGTTTTGTTCGCCAGGTTGGGAATTCCGCATTGCCCCGAATGTGGCCGGGAGATTCAGACGATGAGCGTTAGTGAAATGGTTGATTCGATAATTAATATTTCCGAAGAAGGAGACGAAATAATAATTATGGCCGAAGTGGTCAGGGGAAGAAAAGGGGAGTACTATCAACTTTTATACGACTATTTGAATGATGGCTTCGCCGAAGCGAGAATAGACGGTGACTTCAAGTCCTTAAGAGAAAGGGTTGATTTGGAAAAGAACAAAAAGCACGAAATTTCAATAGTGATAGATAGAATTCCGGCCGAGCTCGATTTTTCAAAAAAGGAAAAAAGAAGAAGGGTGGTAGCGGCGGTGGAGACGGCACTTTCCAAAGGGGGTGGATCTTTGCAGGCGTTAATTGAACCGACTAAGAGTGAATACATATTTTCAGAAGATTTGTCTTGTCCGGTTTGTAATTTCGCTTATCCGACTATAGAGCCGCGGATGTTTTCTTTCAACAGTCCTTACGGCGCTTGTCCGGAATGTAAGGGGATAGGTAAAGAGCACAAGCGGTCGGACAAGATCTGTCCGGAGTGTAAGGGTAAGCGACTCAGGCCGGAAGCCTTGAGCATATTGCTCGGCAAAAAAAATATCGTCGAAGTTACGGATATGAAGATAGACAAAGCGGCTATGTTTTTCAACGGCTTAAATGATCAGTTATCGGAAGATAAGATGAAAATCGCCAAGGCGCCGCTCAGGGAGATCAACCAAAGGCTGGGATTTTTGCTTGACATAGGACTCGATTACTTAACTTTAAGCAGAGAGGCGGGGACTCTTTCCGGAGGTGAAGCCCAAAGAATTCGTCTGGCTTCCCAGGTTGGCTCCGGTTTGGTGGGTACCCTTTACATTCTGGACGAGCCGACCATCGGTCTTCATCAATACGACAATGCTCGACTACTCAACACTTTGAAGGAGCTGAAAGAAAAAGGAAATACCATCATAGTGGTAGAGCACGACGAAAAGACGATTATGGCCTCCGATCATTTAATTGATTTCGGGCCCGGAGCGGGAGTTCACGGAGGGGAGATAGTTGCCTCCGGGAAGATGCCCGATATCTTGGATAACGAAGATGAAGAGTCTCTAACTTTAAAATACTTACGCAGAAAAAAGAAGATTCCCGTTCCGGACAGAAGAAGGAAAGTGAAGCCGGGAACTCCGAAGATAAAGATAAGGGGAGCTTCCAAGAACAACCTCAAGGATTTGAATGTTGATTTTCCTTTGCGAAGACTGGTGACGATAACCGGTGTTTCCGGATCCGGGAAGTCAACTCTCGTTTACGAAACCCTTTACAAACACCTAACTAATGTTTTGCATCACGCGGAAAAAAAGCCCGGTAAGTTCAAAGAGATAAAGGGAGTCGAATATATTGACAAGGTGATAAATATTGATCAATCACCGATAGGAAGAACTCCCCGATCGACTCCGGGAACCTACGTCAGCGCCTGGACCGATATCAGGGAGCTTTTCGCCACCACCCCCGAGGCGAAAATGAGGGGTTGGAAGAAAGGGAGGTTCAGTTTCAACACCAAGGGCGGGAGATGTGAAAATTGTAACGGCTACGGCCATATTTCCGTCGAGATGCATTTTTTGCCGACCGTCAGGGTAACTTGCGATGAATGCAAAGGGAAAAGATTCAGTAAGGAAACTTTGGAAGTCGACTACAGGGGTAAAAACATATACGAAGTTTTGAGCATGACTATAGAAGAGGCAATGGATTTTTTCAAGGACACTCCTTGGGTTCACAGAAAGTTGAAGATACTTTATGATGTCGGCTTGGGATATTTGACCTTGGGGCAGCCGGCTCCGACTCTTTCCGGGGGAGAGGCCCAAAGAGTCAAGCTTTCCTCGGAGCTGGCCCGCAAGGATACCAGAAATACTCTTTATCTTTTGGACGAGCCGACGGTGGGGCTTCACTACGAAGACGTTAAAAAACTGATAGAAGTTTTACAGAATCTGGTGGATAGAGGAAATTCGGTGGTTATTATTGAACACAACTTGGAGATTATAAAATCTTCGGATTACATAATCGACCTGGGACCGGGAGGAGGTGAAAACGGGGGAGAGCTGGTGGTGGCCGGAACCCCGGAAGAGATAAAATCAAAAGCGAAAAGCAAGACGGCGAAATACTTAAGAAAAATGCTTTAATACTTCTATTTTACTCCTATTTCTACACCCTTCGGGTGTAGAAATGGTGTGTAGAAAGGGTCTGTTTTTATGAAGAAGTGGGTTAAAGAAAAAATTGAAAAATTGCCCGGAAGTCCCGGTGTATATATTTTCAAAAACAAAGACGGTGAAATAATATACATCGGGAAAGCGGGAAAGCTGAAAAAGAGAGTAAAAAGCTACTTTTTGAGTTCAGCCGACCCCAAAGCCAAACGAATGATCGAAGATGTGGCCGGAATAGATTACCGAGTTACGGAAACGGTGATTGAAGCTTTAATTTTGGAGGCGAAATTGATAAAAAAGCACGAACCCTTCTACAATATAAAACAAAAGGACGACAAAAGCTTTCTGTACGTCGTTATTACCGATGAAAAATATCCGAGAGTCATTCTCAAGAGAGGCCGGGAAAAAAGGGAAGGCAGATCCGTTTTCGGGCCCTTCGTTTCCTCTTCGGCGATAAGGCAGGCCTTGAGAATTTTGAGAAAGATTTTTCCTTATAATACCCATACCGAAAAACAGCTAAAGAGAATGAAAAGACCTTGTTTCTATCATCAGATAGGGCTTTGTCCCGGAGCTTGCGTGGGAGATTTGGATAAAAAAGAGTACATGGAGGATATTAGAAATATTGAAAGATTTTTCAAAGGAAAAAAGAAAGAGGTATTGAAATCTTTGGAAAAGAGGATGAAAAAGGCCAGCGATAAAAAAGAATTCGAAAAGGCACAAAAATTAAAAAAACAGATCGATTCCGTAAATCATATATACGACACCGCTTTAATTACTCCCCCCGAACTGGAAGGAGAAAAAATAAGGATAGAGGGATACGACGTCTCCAATCTGGGAGGAAAGTTGGCTGCCGGAAGCATGGTTGTCTTCGAGGGAGATAGACCGCTGAAAAGTGGATATAAGAAATTCAAAATCAAGACGGTAAAAAAGACCGACGATACGGGGATGCTCAGGGAGGTTTTGGAAAGAAGATTCGAGAAAAGTTGGGAGCTTCCCGATTTGGTCTTGATAGACGGTGGAAAAGGACAAGTCAATGTCGCCGAGGAGGTATTAAGTGAAAAAGGTTTTGAGATACCCGTTGTCGGTTTGGCGAAAGGTGAGAAAAGAAATAAAAATGAAATAATAGGAGAGAAACCTTCGTTTCTCAAAAAAAAGACTCTTGTAAAAGTAAGAGATGAAGCTCATAGATTCGCTGTGAAGTATCACAAAAAGTTAAGGAAAAAAAGCTTTTTAAATTAGCTTCTTTTAAAATTAATTATATTTTGTATAATTAACCAATGGTGTTTTAGTTTTTTCGTTTAAATTACAAGTAAAAATATGGCAAATGTATTAATAGTGGAAGATGAAGAGGGTCTTTTGCAGATGTATAAAGAGAAATTCGAATTTGAGGGTTTTGATGTTTTGGGTGCACATGACGGTAAAGAAGGAGTGGAAGTCGCTTTGGAAGAAAAGCCGGATGTTATAGTTTTGGACATACTTCTTCCTAAAAAGAAAGGTACGAAGGTTTTGAAAGAAGTAAGAGAAAGTGGCAGGTGGGGTGGGGAAGTGCCGGTCGTGATGCTTACCAATTTGGATACCAATGATGATATTTTGGATGCGGTAGCGAAATACGAACCTTCGTATTACTTTATAAAATCAAATACCGAATTGGATGATATTACGGATAAGGTGAAAGAACTGTTAAATAAGTAAACTTGCGGGTTTTATATTTTTGTCAAGAGCTTAATTTATGCTATAATAGCCCGTAGTAATTTCGGGTCGGTACCAAAGTGGCCAAATGGAACAGACTGTAAATCTGTTGGCTTCATGCCTTCGGGGGTTCGAATCCCTCCCGGCCCACATTAAGGACAGTGCAACCCAGACCTAAATTAAATTCAAAAGTTCTTTAAATTTGGAGTTGTCTTGTCCTATAATGCCACCCTAGCTCAGAGGTAGAGCACGTCCATGGTAAGGACGGGGTCGCGGGTTCAAGTCCCGCGGGTGGCTCAAGATTCATTAAATAATTGAGAAATGGCTACAAGAACAAGAAGACCATATATCACGCTGGAGTGTGGTGAGTGTAAAAGAAACAACTACTACATTCAGAAGCCAAAAGGGAAAGCCGTTGAAGTTGATAATTTAAAGCCGAGTAAATTTTGCAAGGTTTGTGAAAAACATACCGAGCACAAGGCGAAAGTTAAGTAAAAAAAGGGGGCGTAGGCTCAATTGGCAAACCGCAAGATTCCAAATCTTGTCTTGGGGGTTCGAGTCCCTCCGCCCCTGCAATCAAAGTAATTTTAAAATTGATGGGCGAGGATTCGAACCTTGAAAGGGGTCGGGAAAAATTAATAAATTTTTCCCGAGTTGGAAAAGACTAAAAACCGAGGGTTTTTAGAGAGCAAGGCGACGTTCGAGTCCCTCCGCCCCTGCTTTTTAGTTATGAGCAAACTTCAAATAAAAACTTATCCGGATAACGTCTTAAGAAAAAAGGCGGATGAGGTCGATGGAGTGGAGGAAGTCGAAGACCTCATTAAAGAGATGAAAGAGACTTTGAGAGAAGTCGAAGGGGTTGGTTTGGCCGCTCCTCAGGTGGGTGTCTCAAAACAGGTCTTCGTAGTTAAAGACGGCCATGATTATTTTGCCTTTATGAATCCGGAAATAGTTGAAAGGGGAGAAGAAACAATTACTACAAAAGAAGGGTGTCTCAGTTTCCCCGATTTTTGGACCGATGTAGAGAGATCTAAGAGAGTAAAAATAGAGGCACTTACCGAAAATGGGGAAAGGATGCTTTTGGAAGCGGAGGGAATCGGAGCCGTTGTTTTTCAACACGAAATAGATCATCTCTTCGGAAAACTTTTCATTGATGAGTTGGGTTTTTTGAAAAGAGCAAAGATGAAACTTAGTCTTTTGCTAAAATAAATGCTGGTTGAAAAATTAAAAAAAAGGGGGCATTTAAGAAGTGAAAGCCTGAAGAAGGCTTTTTTAAAGATAGATAGAAAGGATTTCGTTCCGGAAAGTCAAAAAAAGTCAGCTTATGAGGACAGACCTCTCACTATCGGAGAAGGTCAAACGATTTCTCAGCCTTCCGTAGTTGCTTTTATGCTTGAAAAATTAAGCCCTAAGAGGGGAGACAATGTGTTGGATATAGGGTCCGGATCGGGCTGGACGACGGCTCTTTTAGCGGAAATAGTCGGAACTGACGGAAAAGTTACCGCCCTGGAACGAATTGAAGAGTTGAAAAAGACGGGTGAGAGAAACGTTAGAAAATATAGCTTTATTGAAAAAGAGATAGCTGAATTTATTTGTAAAGACGGCTATCGGGGTCACTTTCAAAATGGACCGTATGATAAAATCTTGGTTTCCGCCGCTCTTGAAAAGAGAGGTGACCTATCCCAAGAATGGATTGAGCAATTGAAATCGGAAGGTGTTATCGTGGTACCGATAGGAGATTCCATATATAAATTTAAAAAGGAGGAAGACGACTTAACCGAAGAAAAATACTTCGGATTCAGATTCGTTCCACTCATAAAAGAAAATGAATAGAAAAATATTTCTTCTTACAATTGTTGTAGCAACTCTATTTTTTTCAGTTTCCCTTTTTAATCACCGGGTAGCTTCTCTCGGGTGGGAAGCCGATCAGGAAAAGATCGTTTTTAACGTTGATTCTGGACAAGGCGTTATTGAGATAGCTGACAATTTAAAGCGGAAAGGTATAATAAACGATAAATTCGTTTTCCTCGGACAAATTGCTTTAACCAACAATATCGGTAATTTGCAAGCCGGTCGCTACGAGCTGGATTCCGAGATGTCAATCGAGAGGATAGTTGATCTTTTTTCTTCCGGAGAAACCATCTTCGAAACCGTGACCATAATTGAAGGGTGGACGATAGTCCAAATCGCCACTCACTTGGAAAACGAAGGGGTTGTAAGTAGAGAAGACTTTTTTGAGATTACCGGTCTTCCAGCACCTCAAGCGAAGCTTTTAGGATTGTCGGAGAAACCGGCTCAAGAGTTTGATTACCCAATTCTTCAAGACCTATCGAAAGAAATCAGCTTGGAAGGCTATCTTTTTCCCGACACTTATCGAATTGAAAATGATTCCCCTGAACGATTGATAGAAAAAATGATTGCTAATCTGGAAAATAGGTTGACCGAGGAAATGCACGCGGAAATAGAAAGGCGGGATAAAAATGTTTTTGAAATAATCAATATGGCTTCAATGATTGAAAGGGAGGTCCCCGATTATGAAGACATGGAAAAAGTATCCGACATATTATGGAGAAGAAAAGAGGCGGGAATACCTTTGCAAGTTGACGCGACAGTCAATTACGTAACCGGGAGGAGAGGAATAGATGTTACCGCTGAAGAAACGAAGATTCAGTCCCCTTATAATACTTACGCAGTAACCGGGTTGCCGAAAGGACCGATATCCAATCCGGGCATGAACGCTATAGAGGCGGCCATATATCCGACGGAAAACAATTATTGGTACTACTTGTCGGATCCGGAAACCGGTGATACAATTTTTAGTAGGAATCACTTTGAACATGTGCAAGCTAAAAATCAATATTTAAGATAATATGCAGATAGCGATAATCATAGCTCATAAAAATTTTAGAGACGAAGAATATTTCATTCCTCGAGAAATTTTGGAGGAAGGAGGAGTGCGAGTGGAGACATTTTCCAACGAGGAGGGCGTAGCTTACGGATCCGAAGGGGGAGAGGTTGAAACGCATTCCATAGATGATTTAAATCCGGATGATTACGAAGGAGCTGTCTTGGTCGGTGGCTCCGGAGCTCTGAAACATCTGAACAATTCCGAGATTCATAAATTAATTAATGAATTTGAAAAAAAGAATAAAATCGTCTCCGCTATTTGTATAAGTCCGGTTATTTTAGCCGCAGCAGGGGTTTTACAAAACAAAAAAGCGACGGTTTGGACTTCCAATATGGATAAAAGTGCAATTAAGAAAATAGAAAAAGGTGGAGCCGTATTTGTTGAGGAAAGCGTGGTTAGAGACGGAAATGTAATTACCGCCGATGGCCCGGAGGCAGCCGAAGAGTTTGGTAATGTGGTAATTGAGGCCCTAAAACAAAATTCTTGACAATAGATTTAAAAGAATTATAATAGATGCAGTCAATTTAATATTTACTCCGTAGACAGTAGGGGCTCAAAGCTTAATCATCCTACCAAGGAAAATTCCTACTGATCTGCGTTAATGCAGATTTTTATTATGGCTTTAACAAGAAAAGAAAAAGAAGAAATAATTAAAGACATTCGTGAAAAAGCTTCCAAACAAACGGTAGTTTATTTTGTAAACTACAAAGGTTTGAAAGCCAGAGACATGGAAGATCTCAGGAACCAGTTGAAAGACTGTAATGCAAACATCATGGTGGTGAAAAAAACATTAGCTAAAATTGCTCTGGATAAAGAGGGGATTGATTTCAACCCCGAATCCCTGGAAGGTGAACTGGCTTTTGTTTTCGGTTTCGGAGATATAGTTGCTCCGGCTAAAGTGATTAACGAATTTTCGAAAGATTTTTCGATAGAAATTTTGGGAGCCCTTCTGGAAAAAGACGTATTGGAAACGGAAAAAGTTAAGGAACTGGCTGATTTGCCCGGCAAAAAACAGCTCAAGGCTCAGCTCGTATCCACCATTGCTGCGCCACTTAGCGGTTTCGTTGGGGTGTTGGAAGGAAATGTTAGAAACTTAATCACCGTTTTGGACAAGGCGAGTAAAAAATAATAAAAAGTAATCAACTAAGCTTCGAACTCCTTCGGAGGTAAAAGGCTTAAAAAAATATGGCTAAAAAGAAGGAAGAAAAAAAAGAAGAAAAAAAAGAAGAAAAGAAGGATTCTTCGGAAAGTTCAGATTCAGAAAAGGTAGAAGTTCCCGAAAAATTCAAGGACTTGGTAGAAGAAATTTCCAATCTTTCCGCTTTAGAGCTTTCCGAACTGGTTTCAGTTTTGGAAGATAAGTTCGGAGTCTCTGCATCCGCTCCCGTAGCCGCTGCTCCGGCAGCCGGAAACGGAAATGGGGGAGAAGAAGAGGAGGAGAAAAGCAATTATGATGTTGAGTTGCAAGGAATCGGCCAAAAGAAAATAGAGGTTATTAAAGTTGTTAGAGATATAACCGGTAAAGGGCTAAAGGACGCCAAGACAATGGTTGATTCGGCTGCTGATTCCCCACAAACAATTAAAGAAGGCGTTCCTGCTGAGAAAGCTAATGAAATGAAAGAAAAATTAGAAGAAGCCGGAGCCGAAGTAGAGCTTAAATAGTAGCAAAACTAAATATCGACATCAAGAGAATATACCTTCTGGTCATCCAGGAGGTATATTTTTATTTCTTCGGTTATCACGAAGTCTTTTAGATTATTTGCTTGAGGGATTATGATTTGCTTTATGAGCTCTCCTTCCTTAGAGGAAATTATTATTCTATTATTCCGGGGCTCTAAGATGAAAAGAGGTAAATTTGTTCCGGTCTTTATTTTCGTAAATCTTTCGGGAAGAGGGAAAATTTCTTTTAATTCTATCAGACTATCGGTGTTCGGCACGTTTGATTCGTACTGCCAAATTTTATTATTTTCTTTAAGCATCCAAATTGTTTCATCTACAGCAAAAGAAATAATTTGCCCCGGTTTTCTCTCTCTTATCCAAACCGTGGGATCTTGCAGACCATCTTTATGGTATCTTATTATTTGATTGTTTTGTCCTTCCAATAGATAGAGATAGTCTTCAAAAGAATCCATCTGCTGAAAGCTGTAATTTTCATAGGGAGAAGTTAAAAGTTCGGTTCTTTGGCTCTCATTAAGTGCAATTATTTTATTCGGACGACTGAAGAAGAAGACTTCCTCCTCAATGGAAGTCATGGAAAAGATTCCGTTATTTTCAAAATCTACCGGTCTTATCAATGTTTCTTCAGTCTCCGGATTATATTTTTCAACATTGGAAAGGAAAGGATTGTATAGGTAAAGCTCATTTTGAGCAAATTCCAATTTGCTGGGCGTTACTTCATTAGCTTCAGAAACCACTTTGGGCTCCTCTACTATTTCCGCATCGGTTATTTGCAGTAATTTGGCTACTACTTCATTTTGTAGAATTTCCGCATTCGATTCCAAAACCATTCCCTCCGTTATTAAATTGTCTAAATTTTCATAATGAGCTAAGAGTTGGCTGAAAGCCTCTTCCGAATCCATGTTTATTTGATTTAGCCGCTCACTTATTTCGGAAAGTTGAACTTTTTGCTCTTCGATTTGTCTTTGCCTTTCAAAATGGGTGACCAGCGATCCGGTTAATATTATTAAAAACAGAAGCCCGGCTAAATAAATATTTCGTCGTTCTTTTTCGTTTTTGGGCATCTTGAACTTCGGTATTTCCGGAAACCATTCTTTTTTCGGTAGTCGCTTGATCTTCTTTTTTAATTTAGAAAATTCCTTTTTACCCCCTCGAAGGAAAAAACTTATTTTTTTTGTAGATTTTTTTATAGGTGTTTCTTCGGTCTCTACTTCTTGAAAATCTTTTTTTTCCGAATTTCCCTCTTCTTTCTTTTTGTTTTTTGCTTCCCTTTTTTTGTTGAACGATTCTTTTAGGCTGTTTTTCCCTTTTTTAACTTTCTTCAACAAAAAACCGAAAAAGGATGAAATTCCCTTTTTTAGATCTTTGATTACAGCCAATAGAAGCTTACCGAATTTTTTGAAAGCGGGACCGATATTTTCTTTCAGAAAGAAAAATGTTTTTTTAGCTCCCACTTTTATTCTTTCCATAACAAAAGAGAGTATTTTTTGACTCTCTTCGGCAAAATTAAGAAACGTTTTTTTAAAAGAAAATTTATTTTTGTTTATAATCTTTTCATTTTCCGGAATCGTTTCTACGGAAAAATCCATAATAAGGCAAATTCCCGCTGCTTTCGGGAATTTTTCCTCTTGTGTTTCGGAAATTTTGTTCAGTTTTTTTTCATTAATTGGGCTCTTTTCAGCTAATTCTATTAAAAGGCCTTGATTGACGAAATGTTCGTATATATCTTCAGTTAAAATTATGAGTTTGTCTTCCTTTTTAACTTTTCCGGTTACTATACTTCCGAAACTCTCAGCGTTTCCATCGGCATTTTGACCAATATCCGTGATTTCTCCGTTTCTCGAAAGTAATATTTTTATTTTACCAATTGCACTGAACTGCAATTCTTTTCCTTTTACCGAAAGTACAGCTACGTTCAATTGCTCGTCTACACTTTTGTCGGATAAAAACTCATTGCCTTGAGTCAATCCTTCACGCAGGGCTTCTTCTTGACTTCTGGTAGGGAGGGAGTGGTAGGTGCTTTTTATTTTGTAAGCCAGATTATTAAGTACGGTTTTCTTTTTTGAGCTCTTAACATTTAACTCTCCGGCTATAGCTAATGTTCCCAACCTTTTTTCATATACGTCTCCCGGTTGGTAACAGAAAGTATCTATGAGGCGTCCTTGTTTATTTTTGGGATTAAAATGTAATTCGAATATTTGCATATTGTCCAATTATAAACTCTTTTTGCCATACGGGCAAGCTAAGAAGGAGGAACCCGAACTAAGGTCAATTCAGCGGAGAGCATTTTAATTATACTTTAGTCCGGTATGCCGGGGTTTCATAAGATTCCCGATCAAGCCGGGAATGACGGAGGGGGTGGTTGTCATTCCCGCGAAAGCGGGAATCTCTTTGTATTGCCAGCTTCTATGGGATTCCCAATCAAGTTGGGAATGACGATCTTCCACTCTTCGTCATCTCGAGCGTAGCGAAGATCTTTTCGAAGAGATTCTTCGGGCTATCGCCCTCAGAATGACGGGGGTTGTGGGGTCGGGAATGACCCCGGTGAAATGGTTACTACGCAAATTTCACGGGGCAGGCGGAGAAGTGTTCAAAGAGATTCCCGATCGGGGTCGGGAATGACGATTTCATGTCACTGAAAAACGTTAATTTTAATCTTGATTTTTTGTACAAATTAATTATAATTATTAATAGAAAGGTCAGAAGTAAACCAACCTAAAAAGGATTATGGCACTTATTCCATATGAACCCTTCAGAGAGATGGAAAAACTTTTCGGTGACGACGATTGGTTTTTGCCGGTCACCAAAAGGGAATCCGCTCCGGAGATGGATCTTTACGAAACCGAAGACAGTATAATTGCCGAGGTTAGTGCTCCGGGAATGAATTCCGAAGACTTGAGCGTAAATATCAGTGACGGTGTACTGAAGATAAAAGGAGGCAAGAAAGAAGAAGTTGAAGACAGTGATGAAGAGAGAGGCTATTACAAAAAAGAGATCAGAAAAGGTACTTTCGAAAGAGTTGTAAGACTTCCGTCCAATGTAGACGAAGACAACGTAAAAGCGAGTTACGAAGACGGCATTTTAAAAGTTAAAATTCCGAAAACTAATGAAGTTGAATCCGGAAAAGAAGTTAAAATTAAATCCAAGTAGGAGCTGACTCCCACCCCTCTTTTTTAAGAGGGGTTTTATTTTTATGAACACCTTAATCTTAATATTCATATTCACGATTTCGATCGTTGGGCTGACCAAGGGTGCTGATTGGTTTTTGGAATCCGCTGAAAAAGTCGGGTTTTTTTTGGGACTTTCTCCGTTTATAATCGGAGTAACCGTAGTTTCCTTGGGAACCTCTTTTCCGGAACTTTTTACCGGAATAATGGCTGTCTTGCAAAATGCTCCGGAAATAGTTGCGGCTAATGCCATAGGATCGAACATTGCCAACATTTTATTAGTGGTCGGGGTCACCGCCCTTGTCGGGGGCAAGTTGGTGGTTCCGAAAAGTTTAATTGATCTGGATTTACCCCTCCTGGCCGGCGGCACAGCGCTACTTTTTGTTATGATATATCCTTTTGCGGGGGATAGTGAGATTATGATTATCAGGCCGGAAAGCATAGCTCTCGTTTTCGGTTATGTAGTTTATTTAACTTATGTAATTTTTAATGATTTTGATTCTTCGGAAGAAGATTCGAAGAACTTATCCTCTCAAAAAACAAAAAAACAGATTAAAAAAAGAAAAGACAAAACAAAGCCGGAACTTAAAATTGTCGATATAGTTCTACTTTTTATGGGAGTTTTTCTCCTGGCTTTCGGTTCCAGGTATTTAATTGAATCGGTTGTATTGCTTTCGGAGATACACCAAATTGCAGTCGGAGCAATCGCCATAATAGCCGTAGCCATCGGAACGACTTTGCCGGAGCTCTTTGTCTCTGTGAAAGCGGCCCGGGAAGGAAATTCCGAATTGGCTCTTGGTAATATATTCGGTTCCAATATTTTTAATTCCTTTATGGTAATCGGTATTCCGGGATTAATCAGTGATCTGCCCCTGGATAGCGAGACTTACAGAGTAGGGGTTCCCTTTTTGATATTGGCTACGGCTCTTTTTGTAATCTCGGGAATATCGAGAAAGATTCATGTTTCCGAAGGGATTTTTTATCTGTTACTTTACGCTCTATTCATAATTAAGGTATTCGGATTATTTTAATGACCTTTTTTAAGCTATACATAACCGATATAATTTTGATAATCCTGGTGATTTTGGGGATTTATTATATTCTCGTGGAATTATTGGAGTTTTCATTCTAATAAAAAACCCACCCTCGCAGAAAGGGTGGGTTTTCAGCTTTTTATCAAGTTATTCCCAATCTTCTATTTCTTCGTCATCCAAAAGGTCTTCGTCTTCATCCCAATCCTCGCCATCTTCTTCCTCTTCTTCATCCAATAGAAAATTTATTTTTAATTTTTTAATCGTTTCCATATTTTTTCTTATGATTTCAATCGACCTTTTGAGACCATTATAGATGTGACTTAATTTTTGTCAATGGCTTTTTAATTTTTTAAAAATCATATATAATTGACCAATATGATAAAAACAATCGAAAAGAATCTTTTTTTCCGATGGTTGGCCTGGCACTTCAAGTCGGCCCCGGCCGGAATCTTGCGGGCCTGGAGGAACTTTTTAAGATTCAGTCTGGAATTTTTTTCGATAAAAGCTTCCCTAAAGACTTTGTTCTCCCCTTGGAAGAGAATTACCGAACCTTACCGAGAAGGATTGGCCAATTTAACTGAAAACCTTCAGGCATTGCTTTTGAATTCTTTTTCCAGATTTTTGGGTTTTTTGGTAAGAATCGTTTTAATAACGATAGGTTTGGTTTTTACCGGTTTAGTTCTTTTATTCGGACTTATACTTTTCTTGGTTTGGTTCGTTTTGCCACTTTTAATTGTTGCGGGAATTGTCGTCAGCTTGATACTTATAATTTAGATGTTTAATTTTTCTCCTAAAAAATCACTGATATTCAAAGCGATTAAAACTCCTTTGCTTTTGAAAAAAGCTTTATTTTTGAAGAGGGTTTGCTTCTACACATTTCTTATTTTCTTAATATTTTGGCTGGTGGCGACTTTAGAAACTTCCTTAAGAATAATTTCTCCGATTCGAATTTTAGGAGTCGCTCTCCTTTTCTTTTTTAACTTTTTGCTTTTTTGGTATCTGGATTGTTTTTTTAACCAAGAATTAAAAGATCCGAAATTACCACTCTCTCTTGAAGAGGCGAGTTCCAAGATAGAAGAGATAAATTATGCTGATTATTTTAACTACGAAGCGGCTGAAATTGTAGACAAAGCGATAAAAATAGGTGATAAAAACTCCAACTCTCTTCTTTATTATACCTTAAAGGACTCGGAGTCCGCCCACTTTGTTTTTACTCGCTTTCTTATTGATAAAGCGGATCTTTTAAGCCCTTTGAAGTCGGTAATGGGAAAGAGCAAAAACAGAGAAGTTACGGGCTGCTTTAAGGAAACCGTAACTCGGAGTTTGGCTATAGCAAGCAGAAAGAATCACGAAAGAATAAGAGCCGAAGATATTTTGGTCGCTTTGGCCACCACTAATGATTTTTTGGAAAAAGTTTTGATGAATTGGGATCTAAAAGAAAGAGAAATAGAGTCGCTTACGTCTTGGTATGTCCGTATGAAAAAAAAGAGAGAGAAGAATAGAAGATTCTGGGATTATGAAAACTTAGCTCGATTCGGAACTTTGGGTAAAGATTGGGCTTCGGGAGCCACTTATTGGTTGGACAATTTTGCCGTTGATTGGAATCAGAATCTGGTCAGTCGGGGTTTTAGAAAAACGGTTGGACACGAAGAGGCGATAGAAGGCATGGAAAGGATCTTATCCGGAGACGGACAAAACAATGTCGTTTTGGTCGGTAGGCCCGGTACGGGCAGAAGAAGCATGGTTGACGAATTGACCAGAAAAAGCTTTTTAGGGATTTCGATCCCCGGTGTTAATTACAAAAAAGTCTACAAGCTGAAATTGAAGTCATTAATTGCCCAAGTGGAGGGAAAAGAAAACACCGAAAAGATGTTAGATCAGGTATTTAGCGAAGTGGCTCGGGCCGGAAATATAATTTTGGTAATCGATAATCTTCACCAATACATCGCCGGAGCAGAAAAAGCCGGTATTGTGGACATATCCGGTGTTTTGGAACCGTACCTCAGCCACTCCGATTTCAGGGTGGTGGGAATAACCAATTATAAGGACTACAGACGAGTCGTGGAAAGAAATCAAGCGGTTAACTCCGGATTTCAAAAAGTGGAAGTTTCGGAAATTTCAAATGATGAAGCGATTCGACTTTGTGAAATGATTACTCCCGGGCTGGAGGAAAAACACAAGCTTTTCATATCTTATCCGGCGCTCAAAGCAGCGGTAGAATTTAGTGAAAAATTTTTAACGTCCGATCCCTTGCCGGAGAAAGCGATGCGCCTTCTGGAAGAGTCCGTAATCTCTGCAAGTCAAAAGAAGAAAAAAGTTCTCAAGAAAGAAGGGGTGGCCGAAGTCGTTTCCGAAAAGGCGGAGGTTCCGGTAGGTGAGGTGGCTGATGAGGAAAAAAAGGCACTTCTTAATCTTGAAGAAGAGATCCACAAAAGGATAATCAATCAGGAAACGGCCGTTAGTGAGATATCTAAAAGTTTGAGAAGGTCAAGATCCGACTTGGATACCAGGACCGGCCTTATCGGCTCTTTTCTCTTTTTGGGTCCTACGGGAGTCGGAAAGACGGAGACGGCGAAGGCGATAGCCGATACCTACTTCGGTGATGAAAAGAGAATGATCAGGATAGACATGTCCGAGTATCAGGAGGTGGCGGATCTTTCAAGGCTTATCGGTTCCGAAGACAGAGAGGGAAATCTGACCGAGCAAGTAATTGAAGATCCGTTTTCACTTATTCTTTTGGACGAACTGGAAAAGGCCCATAGGGATATATTGAATTTATTTTTGCAGATATTGGATGAAGGGCATGTAACCGACGGTGTCGGGCGTAAGATTGATTTTAGAAATTGCATGGTGATAGCGACGAGCAACGCCGGCTACAAAATAATAATGGATTCAGTTAAAAAAGAGATTCCTTTGGAAAAGGTCAGGGAAGATATTTTGGATTACCTTTTTCGGGAAGGACTTTTTAGGCCCGAATTCGTCAATAGATTCGACGGTACGGTAATTTTTGAGCCGTTAACTAAAGATAATTTGGTAGAGATAGCTGAGCTTCAATTTCAAAAATTGAAAGCCAATTTAAAAGAAAAACATATTGAATTTGAAATAACGGACGAATTAAAACGGAAGATAGTCGAAATTAGCTACGAACCGGTCTTCGGGGCCAGGGAGATGCAGAGAGTGATACAAAACGAAGTGGGTGATGAATTTGCCACTGCCATGCTTTCTGATAAACTGAGTCCCGGGGACAAGGTCAAAGTTAATCCGGAAGACTTTACAATAGAAAAACTAAACCAGTAAAAAAAATATGAAAAAAAATGCGCTAAAATCGTTATTGAAATTTTTAATTATAGGAATCTTGATCTTCGGGATATATCAATCGACGAAAGTGGTGCCGGTGGAAGAAAAAAGAATGGAAGCGACGGCGGAGAACTTTAGATCGCTCGGATCTTTCGAGGCGAACTTCAACGGGGCTTTGGAAAGCGCTCGGGAAGGATTCTACGAATTAAGCTCAAACGCTTATTTTGAAAGAGGGGAGAGACTGAAAGCGGAGGGAGACTTCGTTTTGGAGACTCAAATGGAAGGATCCCCTCAAGAGATCGAGGGCAAGTTCAAGTTTAGAGATCCGGATATTTTTATTCTTTTCGAAGAAGAAGATCCTCCGATAGTTTTGGAGTCGTTTTTTGCAGAAAACTTCGATAGAAACATAGAAGAGGTGAGAGGAAGGTGGCTAACACACACTCTTACTGAAGATAGCTTTTTAAGTGAACCGGTCTTTGACAGTCAGTTTGTAGAAGCAATATCCGAGGAAGAAAAGATTAATGAAAAGGAAATGTATCATTACCGGGTTCCACTTACCGGCTTGAAGATTTTGGAAGAAGATTTGAAGATTGAAGTATATGCGGAAAAGGAAGACCTCAATATTTACAAGCTATCAGCCAATCAAGAAATTTCTTTTTCCCGGGATTTGGATTTTCCCGATCCGTTTATCGGATTCTCTACGGGATCTTCTCCCACTTTGAATTTTACAATCGAGTTTTCCGATATTGACACTGAAAAAGAAATTGATTTCCCCGACGAGCTTTAGATTTTTAATTTTAAAGACTTATCAATCACCCCTCTAAGGAGGGGTGATTTTATTATCCACAATCTTGAAGTGTTGACATCAGAAAAAAAGTGGGATAAAATGGAAGTGATGTGGAAAGTTGTGGATAAAAGTGGGGAAAACCCCTAAAAATTGTGGAAAACTCAATGTTCATAGGAGAATTCAATTATAAAATAGATGCCAAAAAGAGACTGGCCGTACCGGCTAAGTTTCGTGATGACTTGGACGGAAAGGTAGTCGTGACCAGAGGACTGGACGGCTGCCTTTTTCTTTACCAACTTGATGAATGGAGAAAATTAGCTGAAAAAATCAGCAACCTTCCGCTTTCCCAAGCGGATGCCAGAAGCTTTGCCAGGGTAATGCTTGCCGGAGCTATGGAGGTTGAAATCGACAGTTCGGGAAGAATATTGATCCCTGATTACTTAAAGGAGTATGCCGATCTGAAAAAGGAGATAACCATTGCCGGAGTATATAACAGAATGGAGATTTGGGATAAAGACAAATGGGAAGATTACAAAGAAAAAACCGAAAGTGAAGTAGGGGATATAGCGGAGGAATTAAAAGAGCTGGGAGTTTGATATGCAAAAAAGCCACAAGACCGTTTTGAAAAAAGAGGCCGTAGATCTTTTGAACGTCGAAGAAAATAAGAATTTTATAGATTGTACCGTAGGGGAAGGAGGACACACCGAAGAGATACTCAGGAGAAACGGACCGAAAGGAAAAGTTCTGGGTTTCGAATGGGATAAGAAGATGCACGAAAGAATGAAAAAGGAAAAGATAGAAAGATTGGAACTGGTAAACGAGTCGTATGTTTTTTTACAAGAAGTCGTAAAAGAGAAGGGTTTTAGTTCGGTTTCGGGTGTTATGCTTGATTTGGGGATGTCAACTTGGCACATAGAAAAGTCCGGCAGAGGATTTAGCTTTCAAAGAGATGAACCGTTGGATATGAGATATGATGAAAAATCACTCCTTACGGCTAAAGATATAGTTAATAATTGGAAAAAGGGTGACCTGATAAAGATAATAAAAGATTACAGCGGTGAGCGATATGCCGGAGAAATAGCTGATCAGATAATAAAGTCAAGACCCTTGGAGACAACCGGAGGACTGGTTGAAGCCATAAAAAGGGCGGTTTCCAAGGATTATGAAAAAGGAAGAATTCATCCCGCTACCAGAACCTTTCAAGCGTTACGTATCGTGGTCAATGCGGAGCTTGACAATTTAAAAGCAGTTCTTCCGCAGGCCTTCAATGTTTTGGAACCCGGAGGACGTATCGTGGTCATATCCTTTCATAATCTGGAAGGTGAGGAGGTAGAGAAATTCTTTAAAAGCCGAGAAGGGTTAAAAGTGGTCAAGTCGGTTACTCCTTCCGACGAGGAGGTAGCCGAAAACCCTTCTTCAAGGTCGGCAATATTAAAAGTAGCTGAAAAAACAGATGGACAATAAAACAAAAATTCAATATATAATCTCCTTCTTATTATTGGCTCTTGTCGTGTTTTCATATGTCAATCAAGTCGGCAGTTTAACTCAAGAAACTTACTTGATTGAAAAATATCAGGAGCAAATAAGCAATTACTCTCAAGAAAGCAGAAGTTTGGAATACCAATTTCTGCAAAGCAACTCTTTTTTTGAAGTTGAAAACATAGCTCGGGAATTGAACTTTGAAGAAGCGAGTAAAGTCAGTTATATAGAGGTTCTCGGTAGTGAAGTTGTGGTAAAATGAGCAAAGCGAGGTTAAATATTCTTTTAATATTCGTTTTTTTATTGAGTTCGGTTTTGGTTTTTCGGCTTTACAGACTCCAAATTACCGAAGCCGATCACTGGATGCGGCAAGCCGAAAGACAGCAAAAAATATACAGAAAAACGGAAGGAGGCAGAGGAAATATATTCGCTGAAAATGAGAGTGGAGAATCAATCCCCTTGGCAGTAAACAGGGGGTGGAAGATGGCTTATCTTTCTCCCAGGGAAATTGAAGGCGAAGGTGAAGATAAAGAGGCGATAGCTACCTCTTTGGCTACTATTTTGGGTATCGACAGACAAATTATAGATGAAAAACTGCAAAAAACCGATAGATCCTTCGAGGTCTTAAAAAGACAACTTTCTGAGGAAGAGGTAGAGGCGATTAATAATTTAAATTTTGCGGGAGTCAATCTAAGGAAAGAAGAGCTCAGATTTTATCCTCAAAGACAACTGGCTTCTCATGTTATCGGTTTCGTAGGAGGAACCGAGAGGGGACAATATGGATTGGAAGGGTATTATGATGATGTGCTCAGCGGAGCAACCGGAGTGCAAGAGGGCTGGAGAAATCCGAGAGGCCAATTGATAACGACGGACTCGGCTCAAGCGGGATTGAGTCTTGATGTTACCATAGATTACAATATTCAATTTATGGCCGAAAAGCTTTTGGAGGAGGCCGTCGAAGACTTTAATGCAACGTCCGGAACCGTCATAGTGGGAGATCCCGGCACCGGAGAAATTTTAGCTCTTACAAACTATCCCAATTTTAACCCCAATGATTACAGACAGGTCCAGAGATTGGATATTTTTAAAAATAATGCGGTTCAAGCATTATTTGAACCCGGCTCTGCATTCAAACCGATAGTTATGGGTATGGCTCTGGAGGAAGGAGTGGTAAGTACTCAAGACACCTACTATGACAAGGGCTTTGAAGTAGTCAGTGGACACACCTTGAGGAATTACGGTCGGAGAGAGTGGGGAGAGGTGGATATGAACAAAGTGATGGAACAATCGATAAATACGGGAATGATTTATGTCCAGCAGCAACTTGAAAACCAAGTTTTTTTGGATTACCTTGAAGACTTTGGTTTTTTCGAAAAGACGGAAATCGATCTGCAAGGAGAAGTTTACTCGGAAAACTTATCTTTCAAAGAAGGATACGACGTTAATTTCGCCAATGCTTCTTTCGGCCAAGGAATTGAAATTACACCGATGCAGCTCTTTAATTCCTTTTTGGTTTTAGCCAACGGGGGCGAGTTGATGAAGCCCTACTTGGCGAAAAACTTCAATCCGGAGCCGGAAAGGAAAAGAAGAGTTTTTTCTTCGGGAACGACTTCAAAAATTACTTCGATGCTGATTAATGTCATTGAGGAAGGAACCGCCAGAAGGGCACAAATTCCCGGTTACTATATTGCCGGAAAAACGGGAACGGCTCAGATTCCCTGGTCACTTTTGGGGGAAAACAGAAGAGGGTATTCCGGTGAGACGATTCAGACTTTTGTAGGCTACGGACCTTTGAATGCGGAATTCGTAATTTTGGTGAAGATGGATCAACCCGATGCTTCTACCGCGGAAGTTTCAGTAGTGCCGGTTTTTAGGAAGTTAGCCGAATATATAATAGATTACAAACAAGTTCCACCCGATTACGTAAGAGAAAAATGAAATTGATAAATAAAATTTTAAAGTGGAAAGGCACCAAACTTGTTTTTTTAATGGGAAAGGGGAAAGATAAAAACGCCGATTTAATCTTTAATTTAATCAATGATTTTATAAAAGTAAAAAGAATAAAAAAGCCACTTATCGGTTTTAAGAAGCTATCGGTTTTGTCCAACGATGTTTTGATTTTAAGTAATAATGACTTTTCAACTGAACGAATAGAAAGTTTTTTCTCTCTTTTCGGGGAGGTTTTGGTGGTCATAAACTCCGCTAATTTGGAAAAGGAAAAAAAGATTATAACTCTTCTTGATAAGAGTGGTGAGCTGCTAATTGATTTTGAATCGATCGGTAAGGTGCCCGGAAAACGAATCAAAAAGCGGCTAAGTTACGGATTTCAGAAAAATGCTGATTTTTATATCAGTGACTTGAATTTATCCGATAGAGTGAATTTTAAAGTTAATCATAAGGGGAGCAGTATTCCGATCTGGATAAAAGATAAAAACGGTAAAGAGACCGTTCTGTTCAATACTTTAGCTTTGGGGGTCGGAACTATGCTTAATTTGAATTTTGTCAAGTTGGCGCAAAAAATAAGCGATTAACTTTACAATTTAAAATTATCGGTTAAACTCTTTTTAGACGGCCCCGTCGTCTAGCCCGGTCCAGGACGCCAGGTTCTCATCCTGGTAACAGGGGTTCAAATCCCCTCGGGGTCACACCACCGTAGTTTATAAACATTCTCTCAATGAGGGTGTTTTTTTAGAAGAAAAGAGTTAGTAAACAGAGAGGGGATTCGAACCTTTTGAAAGGGGTCGGGAAAAATTAATAAATTTTTCCCGTGTTGAAAAATACTAAAAAACGTGGTTTTTTAGGGAGGACGTGCCTGTCGGATGACAGGCCTGGACGACGTTCAATTTCCCCTCGGGGTCACATTCACTCGACACCCTTTTCGTAAGAACCAGAACTCGAATTCTCCAGCGAGAATTCGGTTCTTGCGCTCTCGGTAATTTATTTCAGCAAAGCTGAAAACCATGCTAAATTACCTCTGAGAGCTTCTCCGAAAGGGGTATTTGCGTTCTGAAGTAAAAAATGCTGAAACGCCTCCGAGAGTCCTCTCAGTGAGGGTATTTTCATTCTAAGGTAGAATTGGCGTTCAATTTTTACCCCGTA
>PWHM01000086.1 GCA_003554915.1 Candidatus Nealsoniibacteriota bacterium | reverse complement strand
TTCACATCGTCATTCCCGTAATACTTCACATCGTCATTCCCGCGAAAGCGGGAATCTCTTTGTATTGCCAACTTCTATAAGATTCCCGGTCAAGCCGGGAATGACGGAGGGAGTGCTTGTCATTCCCATAACACTTGCCTCGTCATTCCCGCGAAAGCGGGAATCTCTTTATTGAAAAAACAACAAAAATTCAAACCAAATCACTATACAAGTCTTTCCACTTTGGATTCTCTTCCTCAATCATTTCAATTTTCCATTGCCTATTCCATTTCTTTATTCTTTTCTCTCTCTTTAAAGCTTGTTCCATGTTATCAAAAATTTCAAAATAAACTAATTTTTTTACATTATATTTTTTTGTAAAACCTTCTACTAACTTTTGTTTATGTTCCCAAACTCTTTTCTTTAAATTACTAGTGACTCCAGTGTAAAGAACACTATTGTTTTTATTGGTCATGATATAAATTACAGGCGTCTTTTTCATAATTTTTTTTGCTTGGCGTTTTTCGATGAGATTCCCGGTCAAGCCGGGAATGACGGAGGGAGTGCTTGTCATTCCCATAACACTTGCCCCGTCATTCCCGTAATACTTCACATCGTCATTCCCGTAATACTTCACATCGTCATTCCCGCAATACTTCACATCGTCATTCCCGCGAAAGCGGGAATCTCTTTGTATTGCCAACTTCTATGAGATTCCCGGTCAAGCCGGGAATGACGGAGGTGTGTTTATGAGATTCCCGGTCAAGCCGGGAATGACAGTTTTCCACTCTTCGTCATCTTGAGCGTAGCGAAAGATCTTTTGGAAGAGATTCTTCGGGCTATCGCCCTCAGAATGACGGTGGTCGTAAAGTCGGGAATAACTAATCATATTTCCCGTAATAATCAAAAATCAACTAAAATTATTTCCTGGTTAAAATTTCCGGCATTCCGTCCACTATCGCCACCGTATGCTCAAAGTGAGCGGACAAGTCTCCGGTTTTTATTCCTTCTTCGGTTTGACGAATCCCGGGCTCTTTAAAAGTAACCATCGGTTCCAAGCATATCACCATTCCCTCTTGCAGTTTCATTCCCTTTCCGGGAGTACCGGTATTGAAAACTTGAGGATCTTCGTGGACCTCCTTGCCTATCCCATGTCCGCAGAGACCCTCGACGACTACCAGTCCGTTTTTTTTAACATGAGTCTCGATTACGTTACCGACGTCACCGAGCCGGCTCTCCGCCTTCGTCCTTTTTATAGCCAGATCCAAAGATTTTTCAGTTACCTCGATCAATTTTTCCGTCTCTTTATCAACTTTACCGATCGGAAAAGTGACCGCTATGTCGGTATGATACCCGCGCCACTCGAACCCCAAATCAATGGATAGAATGTCACCGTTTTTCAGCTTTTTGCCGGAAGGAACTCCGTGAACCACGGTTTCGTTTATCGAAGTGCAAATCGCGGCCGGAAATCCCTTGTACCCTAAAAAAGAGGGCTTACCACCCTCCTCGGAAATAAGATTTTTAGCCAGTTTTTCAAGCTCTTTCGTAGTTTTTCCGACCTCCGCCGCCGATTTTATCTTTTCGGCGATAGCGGCCAACTTCCTTCCTCCCTCCCTCATCAACTCAATCTCTTTTTTATTTTTAAGCTCAATCATCTATTTCGAGTATTTTTACTATATCCTTTTGGACTTCTTCTATGGTCTGTTCACCGTCGACTGTCTCCAGAATTCCTTTCTTCCGGTAATAGTCGAGAACCGGACGAACGTCGCTTTCAAACCAGCTCAGACGCCTGTCTATCTCCTCTTGCTTGTCGTCACCCCTTCCTCTCTTTAAAAGCCTCTTTTGGGACTCCTCACGGCTTATATCGATGTGAACGGGGGTGAAATCGGGCCACTCGAACATCTCGAAAACTTCCTCCAGCATTTTAGCTTCATACATCTTGCGCGGATTGCCGTCGAAAAGAACTCCTTCCGTGCTTTCGGTTTTTTTGAATTCGATCAATTTGGGCATCCAGATGTTGAAGACGACGGGAGTCGGAATCAGCCTCCCTTCGGAAAGAGCTTTTTTTATCTTCTCTCCCATAAAATCATCCCTTTTGGCTCTCTCCCTTAGAAGTTTGCCGGTGTAGATCGGCTCCCAGTTCGTCTTTTTAACTATTATTTTCGCCTGGGTTCCCTTGCCGCATCCCGGCCTTCCTATGAGTGATACTAATTTCATATTATATGTCTTATTATTTTATAACTTAATTAAAAAAGCAACCTTTCACGGTTTGCTTGCAGATTGAATTTTAATTGTTTTTTTCATCCGTCGTCAGTTGTAAAAAAGTTACTTTTTAATCATTATCGATTAAAGATTAACTCCTCCGGAGTTTTTATATCTCTTCGTACTCCCTCATCTGAAGCTGAGCGTTTATCTGCTGAGTGGTATCCAAAACCACGCTGACGATAATCAAGATCGAAGCACCACCGATGAGAAATTGAAATGTTCCCACTCCGGTTATTCCGGCAACTATCGACGGCATGACCGCGATCGTCGCCAAATAAATTGCACCGACGGTCAGTACGCGATTCAATATATATCTGATATGGTTTTCGGTCGGTTTGCCCGGCCTGATTCCCGGTACGAAACCACCCATCTTCTTCAGGTTATCGGCCACGTTTTCCGGATCGAAAGTAACCGCCGTATAGAAAAACGTAAACAGAAAGACCAAGACGAAATAAGCCGTTCCCTGAACCCACGGATTTTGAAGGAAAGTGGATACGGATTGAGCTACCGACCCTACGGTCCCCCCGGCTTCGGCTAAAAACTGAGCAACCATGGGAGGCATGGCCATAAGAGAAAGAGCGAATATAATCGGAATTACACCCGCCGGATTAATATTCAGCGGAATATAAGTAGAAGAGCCGCCGTAGACCTTTCTCCCTTTTACTCTCTTGGCGTAGGAGACGGGTATGTTTCTTCTCGCTTCATTGACCAAAACTACGGCCCCTATGATAAAGAGGGCCAAGGCTAAAAATAAAATATAAGAAGGAAGCTGGGTCATGTCCCAAGTTACGATGGCTTCCATTATCTGGGCGGGAACATTGGCGATAATACCGGCAAAAATCATAATCGAAACTCCGTTTCCTATTCCCTTTTCACTGATCAGTTCACCGAGCCACATCAGAAAAACCGTACCGGCGGTCACGGTTGCTATGGTTGCAATCATATCCACCGCTCCGAGGGGTTGGATCACTCCCTGATTTTGAAAAAGAGTGAGCATTCCGAAGGTCTGCATAATCGCAAAGGGAACGGTAAGTAGTCTTCCGTACTGGTTTATCTTCTGTTTTCCTTGCTCCCCTTCTTCCTTGTACAATCTTTCCAGCCTGGGAAAAACCATAGTTAAAAGTTGAATGACAATTACGGCCGTAATGTAGGGACCCAGGCCCAGCATAGCTATTGAAAACCTGTCCATCGTTCCTCCGGTAAAGACGTTGGCGAACTGGAACATCTCGAATTGAGCAAAAAATTCTTCCAGTTGATCGGGGTCCATTCCCGGCATGGGGATATTGGCCATCACTCTGAAGATGGCCAGCATTCCCAAAACGAAAAGGATCCTGTTTTTCAAATCCTCTATTTTAAAAATTTGTGTTATCTTTTCAATCATAATTTAAACGGTTCCACCGGCTTTTTTAATCTTCTTTTCGGCGGAAGCGGATACTTGACAACTTTCGATAGTCAGGGAATTTTCCAATTTTCCCTCTCCCAAAATCTTAATCGGGGGAATCTTACCGTCCTTTCTTCGTATGAGCCCCTTTTCAACCAAAGCTTTGGGAGTTGTTTTCTCTCCATCTTCGAAGCTGTTCTCCAGGCTACCGACGTTGACTACCGCATTTTTCCGACCCGAAGTTCGTCTATATCCCCTCAATTTCGGATATCTCTTTATAATTCTTCTGATAAGTGGTTCTCCGCCGGATCCGGCTCTTGCTTTCTGGCCCTTTACTCCTCTACCACAATAGGTCCCGCGGGCTCCACCGCGTCCAACTCTCTTTTTGTCCTTTTCGTCTTTTGATTTTAAGTCGTGAAGTTGCATTACGTTTTTAGATTGGTTAGTGCTTCTATTGTCGCTCGGGCATTATTAAGCTTATTCCTGGTATTCCCTAAAATTTTAGAAGATATGTCTTGAACTCCGGCCATCGAGCAAATTGACCTAACGGTTCCTCCGGCCACGAGACCACGTCCCTTGGACTGGGGCTTAAGAAGAACTTCGGCGGCGCCGTGCTTTCCTTTTACTTCGTGGGCTATGGTTCCTTCCTCGAGCTTTACTTCAATTACGTTCTTTTTTGCCTTTCTGGTCGCTTTTTCAATTGCCTTACCGACGTCGTTTCCCTTGGCAAGTCCCACACCGACTTTTCCGTCCCTGTTACCGACGGCAACCAGGGCCCTGAACCTGAGTCTTCTTCCACCGGCGGTCATTCTTTCTACCCTGCCTATATCCAGAACATCGGATTTAAAGCCATCATCTTTTTTTTGTTTTTTTCTTGCCATAATTTTATTTTAAAACTTAAGTCCACCTTCCCGGGCGCCTTCGGCCAATGCTTTAACTCTTCCGTGATACTTGTAGCCGCTCCTGTCGAAAACGGCCTTTTTAATATCTTTTTCGGAAGCCCTTTCGGCTAAAAGCTTTCCCGTCTCGAAAGCCAATTCGGTTTTATCTCCCTTTTTGTCTATGTCCGTATCCTTCGCCGAGGCTAAAACCTCTCCCTTGGTATCGTCTATCAGTTGACAATAGATATGCTTAAGTGATCTGTAAACACTCAGTCGTGGCTTTTCTTCGGTTCCGCTAAGTTCGGTACGGATCCTCTTATGTCTTCTTTTTCTTCTTTTTTCTCTGTCCAACATATTATTCGGTGCTTATCGCTTTTTTACCTTCTTTCCTGACTATCTCTTCCCCTTCGTATCTTATCCCTTTTCCTTTGTAGGGTTCGGGAGGTCTGATAGCTCTGATTTTGGCGGCAACTTGACCGACCCTTTCTTTTTCTATTCCCGAAACCTTTATTTTGCCTTCTTCGACCGCTATCTCTGCGTCTTCGGGGGGATCCATTTTGACCGGGTGTGAAAAGCCGGCTTCGACAACCAGGGTTTGACCTTCCATTCTCGCTCTGTATCCCACTCCGTGAAGTTCCAAAACTTTTTCGAATCCGTCGGTAACGCCCGTAATCATATTGCTAAGTAGACTTCTTTCCAAGCCCGAAAAGGCCTTTGATTTTTTATCTTCTTTGCTAATAAAAACCTTTAATTCGCCTTCTTCTTTTTTGACTCCTATTTCCGGTCTTATTTTTCTTTTCAATTCGCCTTTCGGTCCTTTAACATTAACCGCTCTTCCGTCTATGTCAACGGTTACAGCTTCGGGTATCTTTATCGGTTTTTTTCCTGTTCTGGACATAATTTTAATGAATTTCACATAAAACTTCTCCACCGACCTCGGCTCCTTTCGCTTCTTTGTTGGACATCACCCCTTTCGGAGTTGAAATTACCGAAATTCCGTATCCGCCCTTTACCGGCCTTATGTCTTTCAGCGAGGTATAGACTCTACGTCCGGGTTTCGAAACTCTTTTCGCGTCGGTTATTGCCGGTTCATCATTTTCATATTTCAAGTTGACTCTAATTACCTTTTGCGGGTTTCTGCCCTTTTTCGCCACCGCCTCTACGAAGCCTTCCGCTTCCAAGACTTTGGCGATTTTATACTTTATCGTAGAAAAAGGAATATCAACCGTTTTTTTATTTACGGCTTGTCCGTTTTCCAGTCTGTTTAACATGTCCGTTATTGGATCGGTCATAATTTTACCAGCTTGATTTTCTTACTCCCGGTATCTCTCCTTCGTTCGCTTTCTCACGAAAGCATATCCTGCAAAGCCCGAAGTCACGCATATATCCCCTGGTCCGGCCACACTTAAAGCAGCGCCTGACCTTACGAGTTTTATACTTCGGTTCTTCTTTCGACTTTTCTTTTTGTGCTTTTGTTGCCATGCTTTTTTAATTATCTTTTTTAAAAGGAAAACCTAATTTTTTGAAAAGCTCCAACCCTTCTTCATAAGAGGTCGCCGTGTTGACTACGGTAACCTGCA